>CALMAR010000088.1:1324-5421 GCA_937859855.1 uncultured Kineosporia sp. | reverse complement strand
CGCCGCCCGGCCGGTCCAGGCTGGTGGCTGGCCGGAAACGACCATGAAAGGCAAACCCTGTTCGATCTGCCAGCACACCTGGCGAACCAGGCCCATCCCACCCCGGCCCCCCAAATATAAGTGACGATCCGCTGCACCTTGAGGGTCAGGCTTAGTAAGAAACTAACGCCGCGGGCGAGACCTCGAGCAGCCCGCGGGCGCTTGAGGTCAGGGAGGCGGGGACGGCGCTGGCGCCGGTTCTGCCTGGCTGGTACCCGCTCGCTGCTCCTGCCGCCCACAGCGCGGGCCGCGCAGCCGGACGGGACGGATGCGCTGCGCGCGATGGCGCCGCCGACTTCGTGGCACACGAAAGTCTTGGAGGAAGGCGATCTCTATATTCAAGAGGGAGATGGGCAGTTGGCCCGCGCATTAGACAATGGAGACGGAACAAGTGATGTCGTGATTAAAGATCCGAGTTCTCGAAGTGGCACGGAAACCACATCAATTCCGCGAATGACCAAATATTTCAATCAGGGAAAAAATCGCCAGAGGTGATTGGAGCTGAGTGGTACAATAGGCTATGCGACAGCCTGAAATGGCCGAGATCGATTCCATCTGGCAGGACCTCGTTGACGAACGTCTAAGTCGCGAAGAAGTGCATTCCTGGAGTGCGAAATGGGTCGAATCAGACGCGACTCAACTCACCAATGGTGTGGTGAGTTTAGGGCTGCACTATTTACATGGGGCCGACCTTGTTCAGGTTGACGGTACTGCGAAACGACTTCAACATGGCACGGACGGCGTCTCTCCGTACCATTGTTCTATCGCGGAGCTAGCCGATCAGCTGGCCGCATGGCGACAAGATGTCATCCAATATGAACAAGACTCTCATTTATGGATTAAGCGTCGACGGGAGCAGGCCTTGCGCGAGGTTAGAAGAATGAATGGGGCAGAAGCTGCCCAAAATTTTGCGAACACTATGGTAGCGCGTGGTTTGATCGATCAAGAAGTAGCTCAGCGTATCGTCGCCCAGAATATAAGATAAAACTACAACATGGCCACCGTCCAGCTGCGGAACCCGACCTAAGGACCGGTACTACGACCGGCGGCGCGCCGACGATAAGACGCCGCCGGAAGCCGTGCGAGCCATCAATCTACGTCTGTCGGCATCGTCTACCGGTCAACTGCTCGCCAACGCGATGAGACCCTCAGCAACGAGCCCGGGAGAACACCGGGGACGGCTACCGGCTCCAGCGCGACCGGCCCAACCCCTGGGCACGGGCACTTCGGACAAGCCACTTTGATCGTCCCCCCTCAGCGTCGGCGATTTTCTTACCAGTCAGCCAGCATCACGCTGGTATCCCGCACTTTCGATGCCGCAGACGACTCTTACATTGCGAGAGGATCATCATGCTGTCTCCTGATGGCCGGAACGCGATTCGTGTTGATAGCAAGCGTCACAGTAGTTGCCGCGTCACCGGAAGAGCGGTCCGATGAGTCATTGCTCGGTTTCGCTTCTCCTCCATTCATCGACGGCTAGCAAGAGCATCACAGCTGCCAGAGTGCCTTGCTGCTGTAACCCAAGCTCTTCGCCAAGATCTTCCGCGCTAGTTTCTGCAGCGCCTAATAGGGCAATAACGGGAACGTATTGTCCCGCCTGCCAGGAGGAACCGATGTTGATCCTGTCGTGAGCGAGCCGATTGCGTCGAAGGATCGCATGGTCGAGCAATTGAAGAGACCCGGCTAAATCTGTCTTCAGTTCTTCAGACATCAGGCCTTTCGCCGAATCGAGCAGCGCTCCCGCCGGGCGATCTCGACTGGCGCTTGGATCTAACACCTCGAGCACCTGAGCAAGTGCGGCTTCCATCTCGCTGGCTTGGGACAACGCCAACCCGCGAAGACGATGTAGATCCATGGCCTCTTCATCGTCGTGGCATAAATCAACCCAGTGATCTCTCGGCGCGATCTGAGTCAGGGTGGTTATCCATGAAAGCACATGTTCGTCGGGCGGCTGCTGCGGGTCATGCTCTGTGCCAGTCACCACGACATTCAACAGGACGTCGCGGTGACCTCTACATTGCGGGCGGCGCCATGTGGATCTGAGGTGGGGGAGCTTTCGCTGCCTCATGCGGATCTGCCGCTGACAGGGGGCATTACCGTCATCCGGTCATGACGCTGATGAGGGGCTACGGTTAAGGGTCTGCCGACGACAGCCGGCGCTGCAAGACCCGTGGTCATCCCTGCTCCGTGCACGCTGATCGAGTCGGCGATCTGTTCCGGCCATCGTTTATCCTCTGCCCGTGGCTGGCCTGTTTAGTACCCGCTGCGTGCCCGTGGTGCGCATGACTTCAACGATGACGCCTTCTGGCAGCAACTACAGGCGGAAATCCGCCGTTGCATCCTGGGCTAGCCACATCCGCGATGACCCTTCCACGTCGTGTCGACGCGCTTGGCGCGTGAAACGCGACCAGGTCGCCGGGCGCAAGGTGATCAGCAGAATCCGACATTGGGTCCGTTGGATCGCTCGGTGTGGGCTTGCGACCAGGGTAGTTCGACGGTGCTCGCGTCCAGGTCGGATTCAGGCAGGTCAAGAGGCGCAGCCTCGAGTTGCTCTTCTTCTGGCGAAGGTGGCCATATTGCGTCGATCTGGAAGCGCGAGATACCGATTCCGTGTCCGGGCTCTGGGCGGGGAGGCGGCTTGGTTTACAGGGGAGGCAGCCAGCGACCCAGATTTCGGATGCAACCGAGACGCCGTGCTCTCGTCCGGCACCTGAGCTGCCAACGACTGCCGCAGATTGCCGGGGCGGCGGCGCCTGACTGTGGGCTCAGAGTCCCTCGCCGGAGCAGGTGCTGCGGCCGGCTGGCCGGCGTCCACTCGGCCGTCATTGGGGGTGCGGGGTGTCAGTGCTTGCTCGACCTCGCCCTCGACGGCTTCAGTTATCTCGTCGTGAATCAACGACTTCAGGCTGAGCCAAGGCATGTGATGTATGCCCAGTGCGAGGCCGAGCACGACGCCGGTCAGCTGGATTCCCAGCTTGACGTAGGCGACCCCGTCGTCGCCCGGGAGCGGAACGTTCACGCCGATTGCGTGAACAATCGTCAGCGGACCGGGCGGCACCCCCGCCGCAGTTCCGAACAGGTCGATGGGCTTGCTGCCGGTTTGTCGGCGACCAGGACTGCGGACGGGGAACTGAGCGTGACCGGCGCGAAAGGCGCGGCCGTGTTCACGATCCCGCCGTCGTTCATTGACGACTCCGACGGTGAGCATTCCGCTGCGATCACTACGACCCTGACGGCTGACCCGGCATTGACCACGGCCACCGTGAACGCGTGGACGCTGACGCTGACTCCTGATCGTGCCTGGCTGGCCGCCCCGGAGCGGGTGTGGCCGGTGGTGGTGGATCCCACGATCGGGTACCCGTCGGCGATGAAGGGCTGCGTTATCCGCTCGGACACCCCGGCAGTAAATGACTGCGCCGGCAGCGAGATCCCGGCCTCGTGGAGCAGTTCGAACGAGCGGCGCACGCTGCTGCAATTCGACACCCTGCTGAGTGTGGTGCCAGCGAACGCGGTGGTGGCGGCCGCCTACCTGAACATGTATCTGCCGTACGCGTCGCAGCTGACCACCTCGAATGTGGACGTGCGGGCGCTGAAGTCCGCGTGGACTACGGCGGCGACATGGAACAAGCGGGACGCCAACAACAACTGGGCCACCGCCGGCGGGGACCGGACACGGACGATCTATGAGCGGTACCCGTTCATCGCCAACGGCACCTACCAGCCGGCGCAGGTGACCAAGCTGGTGCAGAACGCGACCGATGGGCAGCTTGGGGACTTCGGGTTCATCCTGCAGAAGACCAGCCAGGACACCACGGCGATCACCCATTTCGCGTCGCCTTCCAGTGCGAACCCGCCGTACCTGTATGTGGAGTGGGATCCCCGCACAGGCGCGCGGAAAGGGAACACGGCCATCATCAACGAGAAGCTGTCCGACCGGACCGGGGTGTCGATCAACCCGGCCACCGGCAACGCCGCGGTGGCGGCCGACCACGGGCGCGACGGGATCCGGGTCAACGCGGTTGCCGCCGGCACCGCCGACACTCCTTGGGTTGCCCGGC
>CALMAR010000088.1:0-1314 GCA_937859855.1 uncultured Kineosporia sp. | reverse complement strand
TCCTCGTCGACGCGCACGCGGCCGGCGCACGAGCGACGAGCGCCGGGCTCGGCAGCCGCTGGGGCGCCTGGTCACCGCGGACGAGGTCGCGCAGGCGATCGCGTCGCTGGCCTCGCCGCTGGCGGCGTCCAGCACCGGCGCCGTACTGCGCGTCGACGGCGGAATGACTTCGTTACGGTCGGGTGAGGCTCGAGCGGCTTCCCGCGTCGGGTGGTATCTCGGCGCCGTACTTTGAATCGTTCTACGGAGACGATAATCACATTGGAACAAGAATTCGGATTGACATAGAGATCATGGTAGGGGTTAACTTCATCACATGAAATCACGTTCAAAGCATGATAAACGGCTTTAACAATCATTGAGGATTCGGTGAGGCATGCAAGAAGACTTCAACTGGGAAGACTTGCGGCAAGAATTAGGACTTGCGGAGGGGCTGGGTACTCCAGAGGCGGCCCGGCGTGTCAATGAACTTTTTCTTCAAGAGGGGCTCGTGATCTCAGCCGTAGATACGTGCTGTAATGATGACCCCGGCGGAGAGCTTGCGAGAGCATTCTTAGCTTTCGCAAGGCCCAAGTTTGGATTCGATTACTGCCTAGCAATGTATAGAACCGTCCCTAGCTTGAAAATTAAGAGGAACGCTGCGAGTCTTCTCCGGGTGTTAGTTGACAGCGAGTCTATGGAGATTTCTCGGGAGTTGATGGACAGCGATGATCCGCATATTCAGTTTGCGGGTGTCCAAGTCCTTGACTATTTATGGGTGTCTGACAAAGTACAAGACGAACAGAAGTTCTCTGAATTGCTCAGTATCGCTGAGGAACATGAGACTGAAGTTGTACGACGCAGAGCGGCGGAACTTAGAAGAGTAGCTGACATTTAGTGCCTAGCCTCTCTTGGTGATCATGGCAGTTCGATCATCTGGCGGATTAGGGGCATGGGCGGCCTCTGGCCGGTGCTGGCGTCGGCGGTGCGCGCGGCGGGAATGGTCCGGTTCTCTGGAGTTGGGCTGTGTCTCCGCTCGACTGGTAGAAGACTGAGTCACCCGGGCGTCTCGGCGGCGATCTAGCAAGCTCCTGAAGAAGCTGCGGTGCGGAATTTCGGGAATCCTGAAATTCAGATCACCACCCGACCTCGACACCGTCCGTGGCCGTGACCCGTTGCGCTGAGCGGTCCTGACATTGGCCCGTTCCCAAGGGCCAACACCGATCGGGGCGGTCAGCGCAGCATCGGTCGGCACCTCATAAATCGTCTGCGCCGTGACCTTGATTCGGTCACCGACTTCAGTGGCCGAGGTGGTGCGGATCGTCACTTATATTT
>CALMAR010000087.1 GCA_937859855.1 uncultured Kineosporia sp. | reverse complement strand
CCGATGTCGTCGTTCCAGGTGTCCCACGACGTCCAGGTCTTGCCGTTCAGCTTGATATAGGTGGAGACCAGGTTGTTGACCAGAGTGCGGTAAGCCGGAGAATGCGTGCGCTCGTACGCGTCCTGGGCCACCTGGACGTCCAGCGCCTGTATCCACATGTATTCGGGATTGGTGCCCTTGCTCGTCAATGAGTCCGCGTAAAAAGTCTCACCGTTCTTGGTCGCCAAGAATGAGTTGTTCCAGGCCTGAAACACTGTGTCCGGTGACGGCAGAGTGGTGGCGGCCTGAACTGCTGGGGTCGCCAGAAAGCCGGTTGCGGCGAGCGCCAGCACGGCAGCCCCAGTGGCGAAAGCTCGGGTTTTCGTCCTCATGAAGCCAGGTCACAATCTGCGAGAGAGTGGTCGCGGAGTCTGGGATTTTGTCGGTTGCACGGTGGATGACCAATCGCCGGAAAGCACCGGGGACGCGCCCTGGAAATGAGCGGCGACGGAACCACCCGCTGTTGCATCCATCCTGACGATTCTCGATATTGCATCAATCTTTTTGAAAGAACCTTATTTCCGATATAACTGCGCGTGCACAGACTCCTCGACGCCGGGCACGTCAGGAGACGCGCACTCCGGTGCCGAGAGTCCACTGCTGATTCTCAGCGCCCGCGTGGCAGGGCCAGAGCTCGAGGCCGGTGCCGTTGGGATTGACGGTGCCGGTGACGTCGAGGCACTGCCCGGATTGGACTCCGGTGATCGTGCCGTTGGAGTTGACGTTCCACTGCTGGTTCTGGCCACCGTTGCAGTCGTAGATGTTGACGTGGGTACCGGCAGCGGTCTGGTTGTGCTGGGCGTCGAAGCATTTGCCCAGCACTGTCAGCGTTTTGGCCGAGGCGCTGTAGGTGATCTTCTGGTTGTTGCCGCCGTTGCAGTCCCAAACCTGGAGCTGGGTGGCGTTGATCAGAGTGCTCCTCGCATCGTCGGCGCACCGGCCGGACAGGGCGCTGGTCAGGGTGCCGCCCGCGGACACGGCGGTGCTGCCGGGCGTGATCGTGAACAGGGCGGAGCCGTGCGCCGGCAGGGAGCGGGAGATCGAGTCGGTGGCAGTGCCCGCGTCGGCCTGCTCCCACAGGTCACGCACGGCGGCGGTGCCGGTGAAGCCCAAGTCACTGAAGTTGGCCTTCACCGTGGCGGTGGAGTCGGCCAGGTTGAACAGGGCCACCGTGTAGCTCCCGCTCGGATTCTTGGCCCGCCAGACCTGCTGCTTGGAGGACTGCGACAACGGCAGCGCGGGGATGCCGGCCCGGTCGACGTTGAGCACGCTGTCGTTGGTCAGCATCTTCAGGTCCACCGGGTCGATGTTGGTGAGGTCTGAACCCAGCAGCAGCGGGGCGGCCGAGATGGCCCATAGGGTCATCGTGCTCTGCCGCTCGGCGGCGTTCATGCCGTCCTTGGCTCCGTTGCCCAATTCGAGCGAGTCCGGGTCGTTCCAGCCACCCTTGCCGGCGTACGGCGCCCACGGCGGCAGCAGGGTGAAACGGGAGGTGACGTTGTTCCAGGACGTCAGGTTGCCGCTGCCGTACGCCTCGATGTCACCGTTGATCCGCCAGCCGTTCGCCAGCGACTTCCAGGTGTTGGCGTCGGCGATCGGCAGGCTGTTCGACAGCTCGAAGTGGATCGGCCGCCCGGACTGCCGCAGCGCGGCCGACCAGGCCTGGACGTCGGCCACGTCCGACTCGTGCACGCCGTCGATCTTCAGATAGTCGACGCCGTACGAGGCCAGCAGACCAGCCCAGGAGTTGACGAACGCCTGCGCGGCGGCCGGATTCTTCTTGTAATCGATGAAGTACATGATTCCGCCGAAACCACCGTAGTTCGACTCGTGATCGGTGGTGTTGGAGACGATGTCACGGGCGTGGAACGACGTTCCCTCGATCGGGGTGTTCTTGTCGTAGGCGGCCTTCGGGATGCCCGGGGTCACGTACATGCCGAACTTCTCGCCCAGACCGTGGATGTAGGAGGCCAGGTTGGCCATCCCGTCCGGGAACTTGCCCGTGTCCGGAACCCAGCGGCCGTACTGGTCGACGTTCGTGCCCGGGTTCAGATAGTAGTAGTCGTCCAGATTGACGAACTGGAAGCCGTGGCTGACCAGTCCGGAGTCGTGCATGCCCTTCGCCTGAGCCTTGATCTTGGCCTCGGTCGGGCTGTTGCGGATGAAACTCCAACTGCTCCAGCCCGCCGGCGGAATCAGGGCCAGGCCGTTGTCCTCCGCATGAGCCGGGATCGAAACCCCGGCCGCCGAGATAAGCAACGTCGATGCCAGCGCGACTGTGGATGCGAGCACACGCTTCAGCATGTCTCTCCCTTGTTGATCATTGGTTTCTTGTTGGTGATGAATTGCGGGCCGGCTTTCGCGGCACTTAGCGGCGCTGAATCGGCTTGGGGGGCCTGGTCATTGCCGCACCCACTTCTGGTTTCTGCCCCCGTTGCAGGTCCAGACCGTCACCGGGGTCGAGTTCGCGGTGCTGGGCGCCGTCACATCGAGGCAGAGCCCCGACTCACGGCCTACCACCGTGCCGTCCGGCTTGAGGGTCCACTGCTGATTGGTACCGCCGTTGCAGTCCCAGATCTGTACCCGGGTGCCTCGGGTGGAGGAATGGCCAGGCACGTCGAGGCACTTGTTGCCGTAGACCTGCAGGCTGCCGCCGGACTGCAGCTTCCAGTCCTGGTTGGTACCGCCGTTGCAGTCCCAGATCGCCAGCAGGGTTCCGTTGGTCGTGGCCCTGCGCGGCACGTCCAGGCACCGTTCGGAGCTGTTTCCGCGCAGCACGTTGACGCTGCCGGCGCCGTTTCCGGCGCCTGGGTTGGTGCCGTTGCTCCAGCCCCACTGGATCCGGTCCAGCCCGGACTGGCTGGTCACTTTCAGCGAGAGGCTCGTTCCGGAGCCGCTGATCGAGGTGAGCGCGCAGGACGCGTTCTCGCACGGGCCGGGGCCGACGGCCTGGTTCGTCTCCTTGACGCCCGTCCAGAGGATTGAGCCGACGCCGAGGCGGCGCAGGGTGTCGGTGATGCCGTAGAAGTACGACAGATCGCGGTTTCCGTTGGCGGCTGCGTTCCAATTGACGCCGGTGGTCAGCGGGACGCCGAACTCGGTCACCACGGCCCGGCTCGCGTAGCCGCACATGTTGTTCTCGAAGTCGTTCACCCAGTCCGGCTCGCTGTTGTGAGAGTCGCCGAACATGCTGTAGATGTGAATCGAGAGCAGCGTGCCGTTGAGCCTTGAGTCACCGCCGGGCGCGCACAGGTAGTTGTCCGAGGACGTTCCTGGCACGATGATGTGGCTGCGAGCAAGGTTCGGATAGTGCGACAAGAATCCCGCCTCGAAGTTCAGCAGGTCCGTGGTGTTGTATCCGTTCGGTTCGTTGAAGATATCGAAGTAGAAATTGCTCCTGGTGCCGTACTTGCTGATGACGACGTCCCACATCTTGTAGAACGCCGTGGTGTCACTGACCCGCCCCCCTTGAAGCCACGGGGCGATCATGACGTTCATGCCGTTGTCTGATGCGGCGTCGTAAGCACCGGTCACACTGTTCCACCATGACGTCGAGGTGGTGGCCGAGTTGATGCCGAACCGGATGGTGTTGGCGCCAAGGGCTTTGAATCCTCTGACGATCCCGACGGACTTGTCGTATGCGGTGCTGTAGTTGTCCGCGGTGGACAGGCCGACCGGAACATTCGGACCGGTGATGAAGTTGTCATCCGGGTCGGCCCAATTGACCCCGTGGAACTGGCCGATGGTGTCGGCCTGCGCCGGCGCGACGATTGCGAACCCATCGAAAACACTCAATAACAAGACCATGACGAGCCCGCAGAGCACGAAACGCCCTGATCGAGATCGACTGGTGGTCACCTGCATCTCCTTGACGCGATGGTTTTCCGCGTATGTTTCTTCAACGGCATTACGAGCTGAACAAGGGTGGAGACCAAGTCTTTCCCTGCGGTTTGAGCCAACCGCCTGACCATCACATATCGAGCTGTCGCGTGCGTCTCATTGTCAATATGCCAGCGCTAAGTGTCTGTAACGGACTGGTCCGATGAGAGTTCGTATCCAGGGCTTAGGAGGTGAGGAAGGTAATGCCGGCCGTGTTCGCGCCGATGTTGATCAGGCCGTCAGAGGCTTTCGTGATGGTGCGGCCGTTGATCTGCAGATCTTGGAGAGTGATGTTGGAGACCTTGCCGTTGCTGTCCTGTCCCTGAATGAAGGAATGGAATCCGTTGACGTTCTCAAAACTGACGCGGACGAGTTCCACGTTGCTGATCGGGCCGACGTCCGTGCCTTCGTACTTCGCCGTCCAGATGAGGATCGGCGCGGTCCTGAACTCGCCGGACGTGCCGTTGTTATAGATCTTCTGGGTACGGACGTCGATGAAGTGGATGCCGCTCCACGTGCCGCCGCCCTCGTCGTGGGAGACGCTGACTCCGCGGTAGCCCTGGATCACATCGATGTTCTTGAACCAGAGATCGCTGACGTCACCGGTGCCCTGCATGCCTACTTTGGTGCCCGCGGACTGGGTGTAGGCGACCGAGTTCTGGTAGATGACGTCCGTCGTCGGCTCCGATGACGAGCTCTTCGCGTCGAACGCGTCGTCACCGGTATAGGCGAGGCACTGGTCCACCACGGCGTGGGAGACGTTGACGAGATCGAAGCCGTCTCCGTGGATCCAGTGCACATTGTTGAAGATCTTGACGTTGCTGATGGTGATGTGGGTCGAGTCCTTCAGGTTGAAGTTCCAGGTGGTCCCGTCCCGCAGGGTGATCCCCTCAACGGTCAGGGTGTCTGCCTTGGACGAAGTGATGATGTTCTTGCGATTGGGCCCGCTGGCACCCGACGTCAGCGCACTCCCGTTCGAGTCAATCATCCCGCGCCCCCTGATGGCGGCGTTGGACGACCCGTTGAACCGGATGTTCGGCGTGGTGCCGTCGTAGTCGCTCAGGCTTGACGATCCACGCAACATCGCACCGGCAGCCAGATACAGGGTGACGTGGCTTCTCAGCTGGAGCTGGGAGAACTTGAAGACCCCGGCGGGAACGTAGACCGTGCCGCCGCCGGAGCGGGCGGCCGCGTCGTCGATGGCCTTCTGGAGCTTCGACGTCATGAGCGTCTTACCGGTGGTGTCGATTCCCGCGTAGTCCAGAACGTTCTTCACGCTGCCGCCGTTGGGCACCGGGATATTGGTTTCCAGGGGGTCGGCCGCGATGACGAGGTTCTCCAGGTTGTTGACCTTGATCACCAGGTACCGCGACTTCGCCTGGGAGAGGGAGAAGGTGAGGTTCTTCCCGCTCTTGGTGGCCTTGACGCCGTAGCTGTGCGGGCTGATGTCGTAAGAGTCGATGTTGTCCTTCGCCGTGATGGTGAACGTCGCCGTACCGGAGTACGAGAACTGGGCGAAGGAGTAGTCGAAGTTCTTCCGTACGTCGACGGACTGCGAGTTCACCGTCAGCGTGTAGGCCGTGCTGGTGGCCAAGTAAGAAGGGGCGGGATATCGCACAACGGTCGCTGAGCTGGTGCTCGAATCGCCTTGGGAGACAGGCTGAGTCCACTGTTGATTGGGCTTGCCATTGCAGTCCCACAGGATGATGCCGGTGCCGTTTTCGGTGGAGGCGCCGGTGTCATCGAGGCAACGTCCGGAGACGGGATTGCGGTAACCGCCGTTGTAGACCTGCCAGATCTGATTGACGCCGCCATTGCAGTCCCAGACGATGATCTTGGTGAGGTTGGTCGTGGCGGCCCCCATCGCGTCCAGGCATTTGCCCTGAATGCGCAGGGTGTCGCCGGCGCCGGCGGTCCAGGTCTGGCTCTCGCCGCCATTGCAGTCCCAGAGCTGGATGGGGGTACCGCTGGCAAGGCTGTCGCCGGCGAGGTCGAGGCATTTCCCGGCGATGCCGGACTTGATCGCGCCGGTGCCCGTCGGGCTGGGCGATGTGGCGGCCTGGGCCGCAGAGGCGCCGAAGGACCCGGCGGCGGCGACCGTGAACAACACTGCTATTGCCGTCGTCACGGCCAGAATGGCTCTTCTCATGAACAGCTTCCACGTGGTCTCGTCAGAGTTTCCGAAGTGGAGGCTAGGGAGGTTTGTCCGGCCGGTTGGTTAAGGATGGGGCAGACCAGCAATAAGTCAGTAGTTTCATCGGGTTAGCCCGTGGACGCCGCAATAGATTTGATCTTGCCTGTGCAGGCTGCTGATGAAACGAGCGTACGAGCGGCTCTGAAGCTGGCGCTTCGCCGACATCTTGATCCATGGACCGGGTCATGAGCGTGTGCCCGTTCTCGTGGCGGCTTCAGCTGCCGGATCGGCCGCGGGGCCATCCAGATTACGGGCGATCAAGAGATCCTTGATCGGCTGGCGAGCTTGGTGGAGGCAGCAGTGACGGCGCTTGGGGACGACGAGTTTCGGATTGTTGTTGGCTGCCCCGCGGCGGATGCCCTTGCCACTGTTGAACGGCTCCGCAATCAGCGCGAACCTGACGAATTGACCGCGCTCATAGCTTTCGATTTCATCCGTGATGAGCGCCGCGCGGCTTGGCGGCCGCGGCCTGGATGACTCCGACGGCGAACCGGGAGTCGTCGTCTCCACTGGGTTCGGCCGGCGATCGTTACGGCGGGCACGACTCGGCCGGGCTGCCCTGGACTAGGTATCCAGGAGGCCGCTGTCGAACCAGACATCCGCCTAGTCCGGTGCGACGAGAAACCTCGTGGCGGGCGGCATCACCAGATAGCGACTTAGCCAGGGCAGCCGTTACACGAAATGCTCTGTGTGAATCGACAAGAAGAATGCGGCATCTTCGGACAGGTCGCCGGTCCAGCAATACCAGCCGGTAGTGCCGTTCGCCGGTGCGTGGCGGAGGCCGTGAATTGGATATGTCCAGACCGAGCCCAGCAGCGAACGAGACAGGCCCACTTTGGTCCGCTCACCTTGCCCGGCTGATGCTCTCGCAGTCCAGGGGGCCGGCCGCTGAGCGTCCGGACGGCCTTCTCACTGGGTGACCCGCTCGAACGCTGGAGCGGGTGACGAGAATCGAACTCGCATGGCCAGCTTGGAAGGCTGGGGCTCTACCATTGAGCTACACCCGCTTGACCTGCGGGATCGCTACATGATGCCGCTGGATCGGGCTCCAGCATACCGGCATCGGGCAGCCCGTTCGTCAGCGCACGACCCGTAGCGCGATCGGTGCGGAGATCGACGGGGCCACCGTCGAACTGCCGCTGTAGACGACTCGCAGATACTGTCGGCCAGTCGCCAGGCCCCGTGGAACGGTGAGCGTGGCCCGGCCGTGGCGCAGGGTCGCCACCGATAATGTGCTGTTGCGGCTGCCGGTCAGAGTCACCCGGCCAGTGGGCACCGGAGACGCCGCTGAAGTGACCGTCACGGTCACCGATGTCGTCTGGCGCGCGCTGATCCGGTCGCGGCCCAGATCCGTTCTCACTGCGGCGGAGTACCGGCCGACCACCAGCGATACGTCCTCCGTGGCGGAGTTGGTGGTGCCGTCACCGCTGTAGTCGATCGAATAGTGGTGCCGGCCAGGCTCGGGCCGAAGCAGGGAAAGTCGTACCTGGCCGGACGTATTCAGGGTCGCGGCCCGCAGCTCGTGGCCGTCCTGATCCAGCAACCGGACCGTTCCGGACGCCGCGTGCCCCGCAGCGGTCACCTGGACATCGAACTGGGCCGACCGGGCGCTGGCCGGAACGCCGGGAGCCGACACCGAGATCGCCGGGGTCGATTCGCTGGCCAGCACCGTGGACGCCGTACTCCCGCTGGACTCCTGAAACGCCGAACTGCCCTGGTATTGCGCGACCACGCTGAGATCGCCTGCCTCAGTAGGCGTATAGCTGGTGGTGAACAGGCCGGAGCCGGACAGGGTGACCGGCTGGACGTCGTCCCCAAGCGTCAGGGTCACGG
Source organism: uncultured Kineosporia sp. (assembly GCA_937859855.1). The sequence continues at coordinate 4,838 of CALMAR010000087.1, read as the reverse complement.
TGCCTGTTGGTGTTCCCGCGATCGCCGACACGCTTCCCGAGATCGCGTATGAGTGGTTCGCCAGCATCCGGGCCGGCGCGGTGACCGTGGTCGTGGTCGCCACCTGGGTGGTACCGCTACCGCCGCCACCACTACCCCCGCCGCCGCTCGGCGCGGGGCCGCCGTGGGTCTGCCCGGCTGCGGCCAGGTCAATGGCCGCAGTCACCGAACCATCGCTGTTCTGCACGGAACTGATCCAGATGCCGCCGCTGGCGGACAGGAACGCCGTCCCCGGCGGCACCACTGCATCAGTGTCCAGGCCGCTGGCGGACGGCGTGGGGTCCAGCAGTACCGACGCGCCACCCTCACCGCGCTTCAGTACCCGCAAGCCATAACCGGTGGTGTGTCCGCTGTAGCTGCGGTTGCCGATCCCCAGCCACCCATAGCTGTCCTGTCCGCTGTTCTGCCGGTTCTCGACGACGTAGACGTTGCTGTTGCGCGGGTCGGTAATGCTGACTGCCCTGATTCCGCTGGCCGCCGGGCCGCTGCTCAACGGAATCAAAGTGGCGGTGGTAGTGCCGGTTGAGGTGAGCGTCTGCAGCTGGGATGGGGGTAGCAGGCCGAGTTTCATCAAGCCGATGCTGGACAGGCCGCCGGTGTCGTCCAGGGCCGACGAGGCCATCACGTCCATGCCGTCGCCGTACTCGGTGACCGAGCACCCGGTCGCAGTAGGGTCGCCCGACGCGTCGAAAAGACTGTCGTACGAGGAGGATCCGCAGGCCAGCTTGTTGGCGTGCCAGAGCGACATGTTATGTCCGAGCTCGTGGGCCAGAGCTGGCCAGCTAGCATCAGCCACGTACAGCATGCCGCCGCTGCTCACCGACGAGCCGACCGTGCCCAGCCCGTATCCGCAGTCGCCGCTGGAGTAGGCCGCCAGTGGAACGAACACGACCAGGTGCCGGTTGGCTCCGGCGCTGAAGCCAGTCCGGGTCGCAGCCTCGTTCCACAGCGCACTGGCATTCGAGCAGGCGATCGAGCTGGTGTAGCGGGTGGGGGAGCCGCTCTGGCTGAAGCTGATCGAGCCGCCGCTCTGCCCGCTCCAGTAGGTGGACGCCGAGCTGACCAGGCTGGAAACCACCGAGTCGGAATAGGCGCTGGCCGCATAGCCGTCCACACCCACCACCGCGACGCTCACCTGCTGGGCGGACGGAGTGGTAGCGGCAGTGTCAGGAGCTACGTGGCTGATCGCTGCGGCCGGTAGTGCGATGTTGTCAGCGGCGGCCGCGTCAGTGCTGGCCCGGGCGACGTCGCTGTCCGCGCCAGCCGGTACGTCGCGGGCCTGGATCAGCGCCGCATCGCCGGCGTCGTCGCGTACCTCGTCCTCGAGCGCCCGCGGAATGGTGACAGTCAGGTCCACCGTGCTGCCGCTGGGCAGGAGCTCGATGCCGTCGACCGGAGTGAGCTGGCCGCCGGGCAGTTGCAGCAGGGTCTGCGGATCGCTGTCCTGTCCCGGCCTGTCCTCCCGCTCGACCCGGACCACTTGGCCGGACAGCTGCGTGGAGGCCAGCTCTGAGGGCTGATCGGCCGAAGCCGCATCGGCCCGCGCCGGAAGCGTGAGCAGAGCCAGCCCGGTCAAACCGATCAGTCCGGACGTGATGAGCCGGCGAGTCCAGGCGGAGGTGGTGGAGATGGTGCCCTCCAGATGACCGTGAGCGGTGCTGGGTGCCGACCATCCCCAATCGGCACCGGCCGGTCCGGCTGAAACAAGGAGCTGGACATCCCCCCGATCGGGTCACCCGGGATGCACCGAGCGCTCTGCTAGCGGCGCGGAAGGAACGCGCGAGTCATCGCTCATCTGGCGTAGCCTGGGCCAGCATCCGTGGGCTGAACGCTGGCTGATGCGGCGGGGTGTGGCGCAGCTTGGTAGCGCGTCCGCTTTGGGAGCGGAAGGCCCCCGGTTCAAATCCGGGTACCCCGACCAGTAGGTATAACGGCGCGTGACCGGCCGAAGGTCCACGAATGGCAGCTCAGGACCGGCTCATGTCCGATGTGCTCAGCAATGATCGGCAGACGTGAGGCGGGATCGACACGGGTCGCTTGGCCGCCTCACATCAGTGCGGCCACCTCGCTTGCGGCACTCAGCCTCCGCGATAGAGCGGACATCATCAGGCGACAGCGTCGCATTCGACGAGAGGAGAGCCGGGTGAATCACGCAAGGCTGACTGTTGACGCCGGCGAGTACGAGCGCCACAGCGGCCATCCCACCGATCGCGATCCGGCAAGCGAGGTCCGCCGTCCGACGCATGCTCCATGGCCGCGGTACCCCAGAACCGGCGTGTTTCATGCGCTTGCTCAACGCCAGCAACCTCAGACTGCGGCCGTGAGGCGCTCCAGCGTTTTCCGGCCCATCGTGCTCATCGCTGGATTGCTCCGCGCGTAATACCAGACCGCCCCCATGGCCTGTTCGAAGGCCCACGCCTTGCCGCGCTCCCACTCCAGGTCGTCGCAAGCCAATTCGGTGCGCAGGATCGGCCGGATCCGGTCCCCGAGCAGATGCCAGGCGGCTACCAGGTCGAGCGCAGGATCAGCCGGGCCCAGGCCACCGACGTCGAGGATGCCAGTCAGCCGCCCACCGGAGACCAGGACGTTTCCGGGAATCAGGTCGCCGTGGGTCATCAGGTCGCCACCCGGGCCCCTGGGTAGTTCCCGCAGAGATTGCCAGAATCGGCGTAGCCGCGGGACGTCCAGCAGGCGTTCACTCCGCTCGAAGCAGGTCTCCATCCACGGGTCATGCGTCCGCAGGTCACCACCTCGGTTGTTCCCGGAGAACACGCGTCCACCGGTGCTGATCGCCCGCACGTCCTTGATGAAGTCGGCGAGGTCGCAGGCGAAGCCGTCGGATTCAGCCGGGTCAGCGCCCGTGGCCACCAGACCCGGGACCCAGGTCTGCACCGCCCATGGAAGCGGATATCCGGCACCTGCTTCACCCAGCCCTACCGGGATCGGCGTCCGGAAACGAGTGCGGCCGATCAGCTCACGGGCCGCGCTGGCCTCGGCTTCCAGCCGGCGCCGGGTTGAGCTTGCATCCCCAGGCTGCAGCGGGAATCTGGCCGTCAGCTCCTCGCCGATGCGGAAGATGGCGTTCACCGTGCCTTGAGTGGCCAGTTGCCTGACCGGCAACCGGTGCCACTGCGGGAACTGCTCATCTACCAGCTGCCGAACCGCCGCGGCCGACACGGTCAGCTGATCGGCGTGCATCTTGACCCGGATCACCTCCGTCCAGCCAGCTCGTCATCCAGCCCAGCTGCGTCACTCCACTCGGCAAAGGTGTCCTGACGGGCGCATTACCGGCCCTGCGGCCAGGTTATGCCGAAGTTGTGGCCGCGCGGACCGGCCAGAGGCGCCGTCCAGCGGCGCCCCAGGGACGTCCGGCGCAGGTTCTGAGCCCGGCTACGATGGCCCGAGCGCGGGCGCCTGCGGAGAGTGGCCGCTCGCCGGACACCACGCCACCATCTCAGGAGAGTTCCCTCGTGAAGAGCGCCGTCGAGACCGTCAACCCCACCCGGGTCAAGCTGACCGTCGAAGTGCCCCTCGACGAGCTTCAGCCCAGTATCGACGCTGCCTACAAGAGCATTGCCCGCCAGGTCACGATCCCAGGTTTCCGCAAAGGAAAGGTACCGCCGCGGATCATCGACCAGCGGGTCGGCCGGGGCGCGGTGATCGAAGAGGCGATCAATGAAGCACTGCCCGGGTTCTATCTGCGAGCCGTGGAGCAGGGCGAACTCAAGCCGCTGGGTCAGCCGGAGGTTGAGGTCACCGACCTGCCCAGCGGCTCCGACGGCGACCTCAAGTTCACCGCCGAAGTCGACGTCCGGCCGCAGTTCGAGCTTCCCTCGCTGGATGGCGTCCAGGTCTCGGTGGACGACGTCGAAGTGACCGACGCCCAGGTCGACGAGCGGCTGACCGAACTGCGGGAACGCTTCGGCAGCCTGACCACAGTGGACCGCCCGGCCGCCGACGGCGACTTCGTCAGCATCGACCTGACTGCTTCGATCGATGGCGACGACATCGACAGCGTGACCGGCGTTTCCTACCGGATCGGATCCGGCGAGATGCTGCCAGGAATGGACGATGTGCTACCGGGTCTGAGCGCGGGGGAGACCACCACCTACACCACGCCGCTGGCCGGTGGCGAACACGCCGGTGAGGATGCGCTGGTCACCGTCACGGTGCAATCGGTCAAGGAACGCGAACTGCCCGAGGCGGACGACGAGTTCGCCCAGCTGGCCAGCGAATTCGACACCCTCGACGAGTTGATGGACAGCCTGCGCGAGCAGGTGGCGCAGGTCGGCCGCTACTCCCAAGGCCTCCAGGCCCGGGAGCGGTTGATGGATGTGCTGCTGGAATCGGTGGAGATTCCGATCCCGGAGCAGCTGATCCAGAACGAGGTCAAGCAGCACTTGGAGAACGAGGGCAAGGACGCCGGCGATCCGCATGGCGAGGAGGTGGCGCACGACGCCCGCAACGCCTTCCGGGCTCAGCTGCTGCTGGACGCGATCGCCGAGCGGGAGCAGGTCGCGGTCAGCCAGGAGGAGCTGGTCCAGTACCTGCTCGCCAGCGCCCAGCAGTATCGGATGGAGCCGAACGAGTTCCTGAAGGCGATCGAGGAGTCCGGCCAGATCCCGCAGATGGTCGGAGAAGTGAGCCGGCGCAAGGCCCTGGCCCAGGTGCTGGAGCGAGCCGTGGTCACCGACGGATCCGGTAACACGGTTGATCTGCAGGCCATCTTCCCAGCCTCGGAGGAGGCCGCCGCCGACGCGGAGGAGGCGGCCGCGCTGGGCGGCGGAACCGGCCCCGAC
>CALMAR010000086.1:271-19041 GCA_937859855.1 uncultured Kineosporia sp. | reverse complement strand
GGCGGCCGCCGCCGCCGGCGCCTGGAGGGCGATCTCCGCCCGGCGCCACGGCCGCGGCGCCACGAGCGGGGCGGCGATGTCGGTTGCCGCCGATCGTTGACGTCGGCTCACGTTGGCGATCTTCGGAGGGCCTGGCTGCGGCGGGCGTGGCCGAGCGCGGACAGAGCAACCCGGCGCGTCCGTACGGATCTGCCGCAGACAGCGTGCGTTTCGGACCTCGGGCAGCCTCGTGCCTTGTCCGGGACGAGTCGGCGCCACTTGGTGGTGCCGGTTACGCTTTCGAGGGCAATGTGGCGGACGAACTGTCGGCCGGAACGCTGACTGCCTTCGGGAGTGCCAGCCATGCAGACGATGCCCACCGACGATCCGATCGCGCAAGCCATGACCACGGCTATCCACTCCGGTGACGTGCAGACGGTGCGTCAGCTCCTGGACGAGTATCCTGGATTGGCTTCGGCACGGCTCGGCGATGACGATCACGACGGGATGTCGCGGTCGCTGCTGCACGTCGCCACGGATTGGCCTGGTCACTTCCCCCGCATCGCCGAGACCATCGCCGTCCTGGTTGACGCGGGTGCCGACGTCGATGCCCGCTTTCGGGGACCGCACGAAGAGACCCCCCTGCACTGGTCGGCAAGCAGCGACGACGTTGAGGCCTTGGATGCCCTGCTCGATGCCGGCGCCGACATCGAAGCGCCGGGGTCGGTCCTGGGCGGCGGCAGCCCGATCTCGGACGCCCGCGGATTCAGGCAGTGGCGGGCGGCCCATCGATTGATCGAGCGCGGTGCCCGGACCACCCTGACTGATGCGGCCACGATCGGTCTCCTGGACCGGGTCAAGGCGTATTTTACCGACACCGGCTCGCCGACGCAGGAAGAGGTAAGCCGCGCCTTCTGGGGAGCATGTCACGGCGGGCGACTGGATTGCGCGCGCTACCTCTTCGATCAGGGCGCGGACGTGAACTGGGTACCTGCCTGGGAACCGCACACCCCCCTCGACGCCGCAGCAAGCAGCGGAAACACCGAACTCCTGACGTGGCTGCACGAGCACGGAGCGATCACCGCAGGCCAGCCACCCGGCCACTGAATCCCGAGGCCGACAGACCGCGTCGAAGACGACGTCGGCGAGGTCGAAGGTGGTGAGCACCAGGACCCACGACGGCTGCGCGTCGCTGTCGCTGTCGCTGTCGTCCAGGATCATCCGCAGGTCGGTGCGCACCAGCCGTTGGTCGTCGGCGTCCACGACGCGGACGGCGCTCACGAGAGCTCACGAGGTAGGGCAGAGTCGCGTGGACGGCGTACCCGTCGTCGGTCGCGCTCGTGGCCATCCTGCCGCCCGCCACCGCCACGCGCTCACGGATGCCTAGTAGGCCGTGGCCGCCGTCTGCGCCCGGTGCGACCAGGACCCACCCCGGGTGATAGCACGTGAGTGCGGACTGAACGGCACGGGCTCAAGCCGACGACTTCCGACGTCCGCTGTGAACTCGATTGCCGGCTGCGCCGGCAGCTACTCCGGTGAGAGCGTCGACCCAGGCCTCGATCTGGTCCGTCGCAGCGTCGCCGGGGAGCCCGGTCATGCGCAGTGCCATCGGGGGTAGGTCTGGGATCGCCGGGATCAGGACGACTATCGACGCGACGTCGTAGCGCTGACCTGGGGTGAGGTCTGGGCAGAAGAGGTCGCCCAGCTCCGCGCTCGCCTTCTGTACGGCGCGCTCGTGCCGCGGCAGGCGTTCCGACAGCTCGAACTCCGACAATGCATCCCGGTGGCGCTCGAGGAGCTCCGGCGCTGCGGCGAGCAGAGAGTAGCCGCGCTCGCGGATCTTCTCCAGCAGAGCTGTGTAGCGGGCGCGGCTGTCATCGCCGTCGCCGGGTGCCCGCCGCAACCACGCGTCGACCTCCGCCGCGGGTGAGCCCACCATGAACACGGCTCCGAAGGGCGGGATGATCGGCTGCCGATGCCCCAACGGGGGCGTATCGCTCAGGGGAGCCTGGTTGGCGGCGAGCACCTGCACAGCGTCGTCACGGATCTTGGCCAGGACGCTGCAGTTGACCCCGAAGCGGACGCTCAGCTCCTCCACCTGCGATCTGATGGTCTCGGCCAGGTGCGCCGCCTGGATGAGCTCGGGATCCGGTGCCGCCGCGACGAACGAGCCAGGAGAGAACCGTCCATAACCGCCTTGGAAGAACAGCAACGGCAGGGTGGAGCGCTCGACGGCAAGCCCGTGCACCCGACCCAACACGATCAGGTGATCACCTGCGTCGCGAACTTCCTCGAAAGTGCACTCGACCCAGGACACGACGCCGTCGAGGACGGGTGCTCCCAGGGGCCCGGGACGCCAGCCCACGCCGTCGAACTTGCCTCCGGGGCGGGTCGCGATCTGACGGCAGAGCGGCTCCTGGTCCGAGGCCAGGACATTGACGCAGAACGTGGAGGCGGTACGGATGCGTTCGAAGCTGCGCGAGCTGGTGGCGGGAAAGAAGGCGACCAGCGGCGGGTCCAGCGAGACCGAGGAGAAGGTTCCGACGACCATGCCGTCGGGCGCACCGTCGTCGTTGAGGACGGTGACGACGGCCACTCCGGTCGGGTAGTGCCCGAGTGTCTCGCGGAACGCCGTGGCGTCGATGGCCTGGGTCATGGGTCTCCTCTTCATTGAGGACCGGGAGTAAGGCTCAGGCGGACGAAATCGCCGTCAGGAAGCTGATGTCGCCCGCTGCAGCGAACTCGTGAAGTCCGCGAGAGTTCATGTCCGGCTGGTGCTCGCGCTGCGGCTCGGGCACCGACGGGTTGCCGCTCCACGACAGCAGCCGGCAGACGCGGCGTCTGATGCGCCAGCCGGCCTCGGTGCGAACAAGCTCGTCGTCGTAGTAACCGGTCCCCAGCCACGTCGGGCCGCCCTCGGCCGCCGCTCGGACGAGGAGCCAGTTGCCGTAGCTGAAGGCGTGAGCCGTGTCCCCGTCGACGTGGACCAACTGCCCCATCATCGTGTGGACGTGGCTGTCGAGGCTGGCGTGGAAAGCTGCGAAAGACTCCTTAAACTCCTCGAGGCCGACCCAGGCGGCCCCGGCCGGCCCGAAGACCGCCTCTACGTCCTTGGTGAAGACGCGGTCGAACAGGTCCCACTGGCGGGCGTCGAGCGCGAAGGCGTACATGTTCAGGGCCTCTATGACGGCGGCCTTGTCGTCGTTAATCATGCGAGAGTTCCTCGTCTTCCGTGTGGATGGTGTGTCGGTGTGGGCCGTCCGGCCTACCGGCCGCGGACAGGCAGTTGGAGGGACGACGGGTGCGCGCCACCGGTGTGGACGACGTGCTGGCCCTCGTTGGCGGGGAGGTAGTCACGGGTCATCGGCATGTGGGCACCCAGCGCGTTGTGGGCACTGACGACCAGGCGGAGCTGCTCGCCCGGGTGCAGGACGAGACCGATCGGGAGCAGGTCTATCTCAACCTCGACGATCTCACCGGGCTGCAGCTTCTCGACGCGGTCGAAGCTGTGGGCGGGAACCTCGTCGGTCGTCAGGGCCTCGTCGAGGTGCCTGGCCGAGACCCGCAGCCGACCGTTGGAACCCTTGTAGCGCAGCACCGATGACCCCCGCTCGGTCAGGTCGTGCAGCATCGCGCCGTGGTTCGGGACGGTGAACTCCTGCAGGGGGCTGCCCTGGGCATCGAGCTTCTGCAGCAGGACGAACAGCTCCATGTCATCGGCCCCCCTGGCCTCCACCCACAGGCGCACCTTGGGGTAGCCGACCAGCACGGTCTCCTCGTCGAAGCGTGCGACGAAGGACACCAGGCCGGAGCCCGACGTCGCGTCGTAGACCGCCGGCACCTCGGCCGTCGGCGGCTCGGGAAGCATCGCCCGTGAGCGCCCGTCGAGGTAGAACGGCACGGAAATGACCTCCGCCGGCGGGAACGCGTCCGCGGGGTGCCCCTCGCTGTCGCCGCCCTCGAGGTCGAGCAGGCTGTAGCGGACTCGCGGCGTCTCCTCCCATCCGTTGTCAACGCCCTTGAGGTGGTGGTCGAAGAACCGGCGAAGGTCCTCGACGTTGGCCGGGTCGTAGTAGTCGGGCCACTCCTGCGTGCTGTGGATGCGCAGCCACTTGTCCTTCGAGGTCATCCGCCGCCACGCCCGGAAGGTGCCGGCGGCGTGCAGGGTGTTGGAGTAGCTGGCCACCACGTACGCCGGCACGGTGATCTGGTCGTAGCGGGGTGTCTTGTCCTCCCACAGCTCGTCGACCAGGGGGTGTGCCTCGACCTCGGCGAGGATGTCCTCGCGGCGATTCTTGCCGGCGTAGCTCTGCTTCTGCAGCCGCTCCGCGAAGCCGGTGTCAGGCATGCCACCGCGCATCACGAGGTCGCGGTAGATGTCGCTGAAGCCTTCCCACGGGTTGATCGCGGCGAGGTGGGGCGGCTGCTCGGCCGCGGCGAACCACTGACCGACCGCGAGGTAGGAGGTGCCGCTCATGGCGACCTTGCCAGTGCACCAGTCCTGCTCGGCCAGCCACTCGACGAGGTCGTGGCAGTCCTGGCCTTCCTGGCGGCCGAACATGGCGCTGTCGCCCTCGGAGTGTGCGATGCCGCGCGGGTCGGGATTGCAGACGGCGTAGCCCTGCGCGCACCAGTACGCGGGGTCGGGTCCCTCGAACTTCTCCAGGCCGGAGCGCGCCGAGTTGTCCAGGCCGAGCATGCCCAGCAGACCAAGCACGGCGGGCGACGAACCGTGGCTCTTGCCGTAGGGGCTCCACGCGACGATAACCGGGACCGGCTCGGAACCGGCGGGGCGGAGCACGTCGACGTAGATGGTCACCCCGTCGCGCAGCGTGACTGCGACGTCCTTGTCGAGGACGACCTCGCTCGACAGGGGCAGCATGCGCGGGTCGAGCTGGTACCCGACGGGGAGCGTCTGCTTTCCGGGCTTGAACTCGGTCGTCAGCCCGTGTGCGGGCGTGGCCTCGTAGTGGGACGGCTCGTAGACCTTGTCGAACGTGCTCATCTGGTGACCTCTGCTCGCTGGATCGGTGTGGTCGGGGTGGCGGTCAGCGGACCGGCGCGAGCGGGGGCGGCGCGAATCGGTCCAGGGTGGTGATGCCCGCGACCTTGTGCGGCTGGATCCCCGCCATCAGCCGTCCGTAGTTCTCGGACAGGGCTTCGAGGTTCAGTGCGCCGTGGAGGGTCACGACCCGCGCGTCACGCCAGGCCCGCTGGATGGGTTCGCTGTCCTGGATCGCCGTGGATCCCGAGTTGCGTTGCAGCAGCTCGATCGCCTCGGCGCACCACTTCGCGGCGGTGGCCGTCTCCAGGAGGACCCGCGCCATGAAGCCCTGCATGTACGCCGGGTCGGCCGGACGTCCGGCGGCCGCTAGCTCCCCGAGCCGGTCGGTCTCCTCGGCGTTGGCGCGGGCCATCAGCACGGCAGCCTGGATCTTGGTGTGCACCTCGGCGAGCATCAGGTGGGTCAACGGCGCCTCGAGCTGGTTCTTGTACGTCGTTCCGCGGATGGGCCGACCGTCGGACCGCTCCAGGAACCGCTCGAGCGCCCCTTGGGCGAGGCCGATCGACATCCCGGCCATCGTGCTGAACGCCCAGCCCAGCGACGGCGTCCGCCACAGTGAACCGGCGAGGCCGTTGTCGCGGGTTCCTCCGGTGATCTCGCGGAAGTCGACACCGCGGTGCTCGGGGACGAGCAGCTCGTCGCCCCGCAGTGCGACCGAGACGCTCCCGGTGCCGCGCATGCCGGCGACGTGCCAGTCGTCGATGAAGCGGAGCTCGTCGCGGGGCACCGAGACGGCCAGCAGATACGGACCCTCTCCGTCGTCGGCGATGCACCCGAGGTTCGTGTACGGCGCCCACAACGAGTCGGTAGCGAACGTCCAGGGGCCACCGGTGATGAGCCACCCCTCGGCCACCCGCTTCGCGCGTCCTCGGGAGGACGGGAAGTGGCTGGAGCCGGCTACCCGGGGGCCGACCCAGTCGTGGCCGTAGATCTCCTCGACGACCCGGGCACCCGAGCCTGCCGGGATCCAGTTCGTGGACGCACCGCCCCAGACGATCCAGCCGGCCGACCCGTCCCACTTGGACACCTCGGCGACGACGTCCAGCTGCTGGGCGACGGTGAGCTCGTCGCCGCCGTACTCGGCCGGGCTGGCGATGTCGAAGACCCCCGCGGCGTGCAGGTCGGCGATGGTCTCGTCGCTGTGACGGCCCGCCCGCTCGGCGTCCAGCGCCCGTTCGCGCAGCGTAGGACCGAGTGCGCGGACCCTTGCGATGATGTCCGCTGCCGTGGCAGCTCTGGTTTCGTTCGAGTCCATCGTCATCTCCAGGGTGGTACGTGCGCGGTCATCGCGCCGGGACGATCGGCAGTTGCACGTAGCTCGGGTGGGCCGGCCCGGTGTGGACGGTGTTGGTCGCGTCGACGTGGTAGCTCTGGTCGTACGAGCGGGCGGGGAGCCCGGCCGGCGAGTAGGGCTGGATGTCGATCCGCAGCCGGCAGCCCCGGCGGATCAGGGCGCTGCTCGGGTTGAGCCCGACCTCGATCGCCACGACCTCGTCGGAAGTCAGCGGGGCGTAATCGCTCTCGGCGTGGGTGTGAACCGGCCAGTGGTCCGTCGACCGCGCCTCGTCGAGGATTCGGTGCGAGACCTTCAGCAGGCCGTGCCCCACGGGATGGATGTTGCGCGGGTCGACCGGGGGCACGAGGCTCTCGTAGCGGATCTCGCGGTCGTGTTCGTCGATCACTCGTAGCGAGACGAAGACGTCCATGTCGCTGCTCGAGGAGGACACCCACAGCCCGGCTTTCATGTAGCCGGCCAGCACCATGTCCTCGGCCATCGGGTCACTGACGAAGGTGATGCCGGTGGACCAGCGGGGCGTTCCGCCGACGCGCCCCACGGGCGCCATCACCTTCTGCCCGATGTCGAGATGAGCGTCGTAGCCGGCGTGCGCGTCGATGCTGGCCGGCGTCTCGCAGAGGCGCAAGAAGTCGGCGCGCAGGCCGTCGCCGTCCCAGTCGGACGGCGTCGCATCGAGGTACCAGCGTCGGTAGGTGGTGCGCGCGATCGGCCATTCCGTCTCCTCGGAGACGACGTGCCCGCCGTTGCCGGTGCGGACCTGCACCCGCACCGGCGCCTCGTCCATCACACCGTTGTCGGCGCCGTTGAGCCAGTGGTCGAAGAACCGCATGTGCTCGGCAATCGTCGACCGCGCGTAGCTGTGCGGGAACCAGGCGTCGATGAAGTCGAACTTCTTCGCTGCCGCCCCGATGGAGCGGACGAAGGTCTCGCTGCTACCGGCCTGGTGGATGACCACGCCGGTCTGGGGACCGACGATCCACACCGGGGCTATGGCCTTCTCGATCTCGGGGCGCATGAAGATTGAGCCCTGGGCGCCGTACGCCGCCGGGTCGTCGTAGGGCGTGCTGAGGACGCGCTGCCACCAGTCGGTCTCGCGCCGCTCACCGCGGAAGTTGTGGCCGGCCATCGTGGCCCGCCACCAGGTCCAGAAGCCCTCGCCGAACAGGCCCCCGCCGTAGAACGCCTCGTTGTAGAGGTCGGCGTCGGTGCCCAGGGCGATCATGGCCTTGAGGTGCGGGGGCTGCAGGCTGGCGACGGTGTGCTGGGTGATGGCGAGGTAGGACATGCCCCACAGGCCGACGCTGCCGTTGGACCAGGGCTGTGTCCCGGCCCATTCGATCGCGTCGTAGTAGTCCTCGGCCTGCTGGACGCTGAACGGCGCCTGCGCCCCCGGGCTGTTCCCGACGCCGCGGGAGTCCACACGGATGCACACGTAGCCCTCGGGGACCCAGACCGAGGAGTCGACGCTCTCGTGGTTCTCGTACTGCAGGCCATCCGGGTTGCCGGTGAAGTAACGGTCCTCCCGTTCCTCCTTCGCGACAGCGTCTGCCTCGTTGTCGATGCAGCCGTGCTCGAAGCTCTTGCCGTAGAACCCCTTGTTCATGACCACCGGGTGCGGCAGGTCGTCATCCGGACGGAAGACGTCGGCGCAGACGTAGGAGCTGTCGCGCAGCGGGATCTCGACGTCCGTCGTCTTGAGGATGCCGCGGATGTTGCGCCGCAGCTCATTACGAGCGGCGGCCGCGCTGGGCAAGCGCCGGGGCGTACGGCCCGTGAAGACCCCCGGAGCGGCATTGAGCGTCTCCAGGATCCCGGTCACCGCCGGGTCGCTGGCGAAGGTCACCGTGCTGTCCCCGGAAAAGCTGACCATGTGACCGCCCGTGGACACCCCGCCTGCGCTGTCGACTTCGGTCGCGTCGGTGTCGGCCTGGTTGAAGTTGATGACCATGGGCCCAACGAGTTCGTGGACGGCTGGGGCTATCCGGACGCCTCCCTCGACGGTGCCGTCCTGGTCCAGCATGTGCACGAAGCGAGCCAGGTTCGTGACGATCGGGTCGCGCAACCGGTCGATCTTGCCGTCCACACGGTTGACCAGCTGGGCAAGGTTGACCCGGGCCGCGCCCTTGACCGATCCCAGCACCACGCCCCCGACGAGGAACGTCACGGCCTCACCTGAGCGGTACTCGAACTCGCCGCGTTCGGAGGTGGTGCCCGAGGTCGTCGGCGTCTGGAACCGCAGGCCGGCGATCGGTCCCGCGAGAACACCGGTGGCGATCTGCGCCCCAGCGCCGTTGCTCGTCGTTGAGCTGGCGGGGTCTGCGCTGTCCATCACTTCTCGCTCTCGTACGTGGGCGTAGGCCCGGGGCCCGGCGTGCGGGCCGGCGGGACAGCATCGGGCATCACCACACACTTGCCGTGGGGCGAGGCAGCCTGCGCCCGCCAGGCGTCCGGCAGGTCGTCGAGCGCGAAAGTACGCGTAGCGATCCGTAATTCATTGGCAGCGAGGGCGTCCCAGAGCCAGCTAAGCGCCTTCCGCTTGTCCTTCGTCGGTGTGTGCAGACCAGCGAAACCGAACACGGTGAGCTGCTTGCCGCGCAGGAGACCGGCCGGAACCTGGGCGGTCGCACCGGCGGCGTTGCCGACATTGACGATCCGCGCCCGGGAGGCGCAGGCACGCAGCGCTGCCTCGAAGGGGCGGCCGTAGACGCCGTCGAGGACGACGTCCACCGGACCCGCCGCCGCCGCGAGCATCCGGGAGGCGAGCCCTTCGACATCCTCGTCGGGACGCAGGTCGATGACGGCGTCGGCACCTAGGCCGTGCAGTCGCTCCAGTGCGGCTACGTCACGGGCGACGCCGACGACGCGGCCGGCACCGTGGCGGTGCGCCACCTGGATGGCGAGCTGACCGACGGAACCGGTGGCGCCCAGCACCAGGACGGTGTCGCCGTCGCTCAGTCGGGCGGCCTCTACCAGGGGCAGGTACGCCGCCGTGCCGGCGTTGCCAACCGCGGCGGCCAGGATCGGGTCCAGGCCGTCCGGCAGGGCCAGCAGCGACTCGTCGGGGACGACCACCTGCGTAGCCAGCGCGCCAGGAGCGTCGGGCGAGGGACGACACTCGGCGTAGACCCATGTGCCATGGACGTATGAGTCCGACTCCAGCACCGTGCCCACACATTCCGCGCCCGGGACGTAGGGAGCGTCGTGTCGTACGGAGTGGAAGGTTCCGGAGGCGATCGCCAGGTCGAGCGGGTTCAGTGGCGCCGCGACGACGGAGACGAGGGTGCTGCCGGACGTCCTGGCCACCGGTGAGATTCGGCCTACCCGGGGCGGCGAACCAGCGGCGTCGACGATGCCCGCCGCGATACCGGCGTCCGACGAAGTCTGCTCGGGTGCGACTGCGCCGGTCCTCGTCATGCCCCCTCCTCGCGACCCCAATGGTCATTAAGATACGAACCGTTTCCTCAGAGCACGGTAGGCTGGTGTGATAAGAAACGCAACGTCTCTAGGAAGGTTTCTTCGTGGCCGGCAGCCGACGTCGAGGCACAGAGCTTGATGGCGCCATCACCGCGGCGGTGCTGGGCGAGATCGCGGAGCGTGGCTATTCGGGGCTGACCTTCGAGGGTGTCGCTGCACGCGCGGCCACCAGCAAGGCCGTGCTGTACCGACGCTGGGGTAGTCGGGCCGACATGGTCATGGCAGCCGTCGTCGCATCGACTAACGAGGCCATCGAGCATCCCGACACCGGCGATCTGATTCAGGACCTGGAGACGCTGCTCCGTTCGATGCGCGACAACTTCGGCACGACCGGCCGCTCGACGATGCTCGGGCTGCTCTCAGAGTTGGACCAGGACGCCGCCGAATCTTTGAGCGCCCTGATCTTCACCTGGGGGGCCGACCTGGTGGAGCCACTGGTGGCGAAGGCCCGTGCCCGCGGCGAGCTCGGCGAGTCCGACGTGCCAATCCCTGTGATGGCGCTCCCGCTCGACCTCGCCCGTTACGAGCTCGCGATCCGTGGCGCACTGCCGTCCGACCGGATCACGACCATCGTGGAGACCATGGCCGTGCCGCTCCTGCGGATGCACAGCCGGGCAGCGGTGACGCACGCCCCTGCCTAGGTCGGCCGGCGGGGCCGGCTCGTGGCTCCGGTTCGCGCTCAGGAAATACGTCGACTCCACCGGCCGCCGGTCGTCCGGGTCCACGAAAGGTGGCCCCCGACTGGGCTTGTCGTCCCCGGCCGGGACTCTACCTTGATCACGCGAGCGCCCGTCTCACCGAGCGACATGCCGACGTGCGGACCGGCGAGGGCCCGCACAGGTCGAGCACGAGATATCCGGACAACGGTCCGGTGGACACGTCCCCGTCAGGCATGCGGGCTTCGTGTCGGGTGCTGGGCCGCGCGATGCTGGGCCAGGATGTCCTGCCCGAAGTCGTTCTCGGGGTCCCGCCAGACACAGTGCACGTGGTTGGCGTTGTCCTCGGTGTTGTCGAACTCGATCAGGGTGACCGGCCCCTCGATCCGGAAGTAGTGCGGCTGGGCGATGTCGTGCGACCCGGCCCAGACGAGGTGCAGGTCGTCCTGCCCGGCAGCTCGGATCCGGTCCAGCTCCCGGCCGACCTGCCCCGGCTTGAGCCGCTGCACGAAGGATTCGAGCAGGACGTCGAAAGCCTCCTGCTGGGCGGCGCCCATGCGTGAGCGGGACAAGCCCTGCCGCCGATCCTTGAACCAGCGCAACGCCTCCCGGTCGGCGTCGGCGATCGGGGCGTCCCGGCGGCCGATTCCGTGGACGTCGGGCCACTCCTCCGCGCCGAGCACGGGGACGCACCGGGACGCGAAATCGGGCGGGGAGACGGGGTGGATGGTGGCCGTGGCGACCTGGTCCGAGTCGAGCAGTTCGAGAAGGGAGAAGCCGAGATCCTCCTCGTGGCCGAGGATGCGGAAGGGTCCGATCCGGGCGGGTTCGGAACCGAGCAGGAGCGGCGTCGCGGACATCACGTCCTGACCGGCGACGGTGAAGTTCAGGGACAGGTGGTGCCCGACCAGGCGCCAGCCCCAGTCGCTGTCCGGCTGGGGCTGGTTGAAGAAGGTGAGGAAGTAGCCTTCCGGGTCGCGGAAATGCGCGGCCACGTGCCCGAACACCGGCGCGTTCAGCTCACGGAGCAGGTGCTCGTTCGCCATCACCTGCACGACCTGCCCGTAGCCTTCGACCGACAGACACTGCGCGATCAGCCGGTGGGCCAGGAACCGTTGGATCTGGGTCATGTCCCGGAACGGCACTCCCCGCCGGCCGGACTCGGGCAGGAAATTCCAGTTGGTGCGGTTCTCGTCGTCCATCGGGACGACGACACGGGCCCGCTGCTCGCCGTCCAGATGGTCGTACAACGCCATCGCGGCAAAGGTCACCAGAGTCGTGTTGAAGTCACCCGGGATCGGTCGATGGGCCGGTTGGTGCAGGAGGGCGCCCCCCGTAGTCGCCGGTAGGTCCTCATGGCCGGCATCGTTGATCATGCTCTGACTCTCCTCTGGACGTTCAGCTGGTTGCCCGGATGACGAGCATGCTGGCCGGCAGGTGCGTGCGGTTCTCCACGCTGCGCTGGGTGCCCTGGGTGAAGTGCACGGAGTCGTAGCGGGTCAGCGCGGCCTCTTCGCCGTCCGCGGCCATCACGAGCTCGCCGGACAGGACGACGTAGACCGTCTCGGCGGCCTGCGGCGCAAGCTGTGCCATGGCACCCGGCAGGTAGTGGGACAGGGCGACCGTGAACTTCTCGGTGGGCGTGGCCGAGCCGCCTTGTAGCCGGACGGGTCCGACTCCCTCGTGGTCCACCGGGCTGAACGGTTCGGCCTCACTCAGTCGGGTGATTCGCATAGGCATGGCGTGGATCGACCTCCCTCTCGGAATCGTTGGCGCAGTAGGTCACGCAGCGAGTGCAGCATGTCGGGAACGGCCTCCTGCAGGCCTGCCGCGAAGACGTAGAAGTCGGGCCGGGCGAGCATGACCTCGCAGCCGTGGGCCGCGAACCAGCTCCGGTAGGCACCGTCCACGTCCCGCACCGGCCCCTGGAGCGAGACCGAGGAGATCGACCCGCCGATCTCCTCGAACCAGGCCAGGTCCGCCTCGGAGACGCCACTGCCAGGGTCGACGTCGTAACCGATCAGCTGCCAGTCGCCGCCCACGACGTCGTCGAACAGGCCTGTGCGACCCTCCGCCTCCACCCGGCCCTGGACCGCCAGGCGTCCGTCCGTGCCGTCGCTGGACAGGGTGAGGGAAGGCTCGCCGAGGCGCGGGTGCGGCGGTTCGACGGTGAGCGCGTCCGGGTCTGCCAGCTGCGCCCTCATCCGGGCGTCCCGTTCAGCGGCACGCACCGGATCCAGCTCGCAGATCACCCGGCCCACCGCCACGGCTTCGTCGATGATGTCCCGGACGTGTCCGAGCCGCTCGGTGCCGTAGCTGTCCAGGACCGCAGCGTCGGCCTGGCCACGCTGGACCATGAGCAGGCGCCACGTCAGCGACCGGGCGTCGCGCAGGCCGGCGCACATCCCCTGGCCCAGGAACGGCGGCATCAGGTGAGCGGCGTCGCCGGCCAGGAAGACCCGGCCGCGGCGCCATTCCCGAGCCCAGCGAGCACGGAACGTGTACAGCGCATGCCGCTCCAGCCGCGCCGTCTGCGGGGTGACTCCCCAGGGTGCCATCAACCGCCAGGCCGTTTCGGGCCGCCCGAGCTCCTCGGCCGTGACGTCGTCGCGGCGCATGAATTCGAAGCGCCGTCGACCGGGCCCGCTGTTGACGGCCGTGGCCGGCTGGGCCGGGTCGCAGTACTGCGTGACGAAGGCGTCCCACTCGCGGTCGACCAGCGGCTGGTAGTCGATCACCAACCAGTCCGCCTCGAAGCCGGCGTCGTCGGTCGCGATGCCGAGCATGGACCGGACCGGGCTGTTCGCACCGTCAGCACCGACCAGCCACGACGCCGTGATCGTCTCGGTCTCGACCTCCACACCCGTCCTCGCGACCGTCAGCGTCACCGTGTCGTCGTCCTGGTCGATCGCGTCCGCGGACCAGCCGCGACGCACCTCGACGCCCGGCAGCGCCTCCGCGATCTGCTCCAGCACGTGCTCCAGATCGGGCTGGTAGAAGCCGTTGGTGTTGGCCCAGCCGGACTCCGCGGTCCGGTTCCAGTTGATCGCCTGAAGCAGCTCCCCGGCTGCGTTGCGCATCTGGTAGCCGCCGCGCTCACCCCGCGAGGGCTCGAACAGGTCGGTGTGCTCGGCCATGACTCCGGCCGACTGGAGGATCCGCAGCGCCTCGTGGTCGATGGTGCACGCTCGCGGCAATGGGTAACGGGCCGGCCACCGCTCCACGACGACGACCCGCCAACCTTCCCGGGCCAGCAGGATCGCCGTCACCAGACCGACGGGCCCGGCACCGACGACGACGCAGTCGACCCGGCCCCCACGGCCGCCTGCCGGCGAGTCACTCATCGCCGGGTTCCCCCGAATACAGCGACCCCAGCCGCGGATCGCTCGCGACCTCGTCGGGCGTCCCTTCCAGCACGACCCTGCCGTGGGTCAGGACCAGCACCCGGTCGGCCAGGGAGAGTGCGCGCTGGAGGTTCTGCTCGACCAGCACCATGGCCATCCCGTCCCCACGGCTGCGCCGGCACCGCGTCCAGGGTGTCGATCATCATCTGCGCCGGGCCGAAGCTGATCAGCGGGCAGAGCGCCGCACCCTTGGACGGCGCGGCGACGGGCTCAGGCGCGTGCGCGGCGGTCACGTCGACCCTCCGGGAACTGTCCTGCGAACTTCGGGGACGTCGCGCAGCAGCTGATTCGGGATCACCACGAGGAGGGCTCGAACCACGGGCTTCATCGCGGTGTCCGATCCTCTCGAGTCCTTCAGGGGGTGGGTGGGTTGTGCTCGATCACGCGGGAGCGGACCGAGCCGATCCCCTCGATCTCGACCTCCACCTCGTCGCCGGCGTGCAGCAGCCAAGCCGGGGTTCGGGCGTAGCCGACCCCGCTGGGCGTCCCCGTCGCCACCAGGTCGCCCGGGCGCAGAGTGAGGGTGCGGCTGAGAAAGGCCAGCAGTTCGGGCACCGGGAAGATCATCTGATCGGTGCTCGCGTCCTGCGTGATCTCACCGTTGACCCGGGCGGAGATGCGCAGGCCCGATGCCGGGTCGGGTGCTTCGTCGAGGGTCAGCAGTTCGGAGACGGGGCCGCTGGAGTCGACGTTCTTGCCGATCGTCCACTGGGTGGTGAGCTTCTGCGCCCGGCGGGCGGTGATGTCGTTGAAGCACCCGTAGGCGAAGACCGCCTCCCGGGCCTGCTCCGGGGTGACCACCGACAGCGGCCGCCCGACGACCGCGAGCAGTTCCGCCTCCCAGTCCAGACCGTCCTCGTCGACCGGCACGACGACCTCGTGCCCGGAGACCGCCAGCGACGGCGTCCACCGGCCGAAGATGGTGGGGTGCTCCGGGGTCGAGAAGGGACCCTCGTCCACGTGGGCGGCATAGTTCAGCCCGACGCAGAGGACGCGGGCGTCCGGGCGGACCGGGGGCACGAGCTCGACGCTCTCCGGCGCGATCACGGTGGCTGTTGCGAGGCGCTCCGGTGTCACAAAGCCGTAGGGGTTGTCCCAGAACTCCGCCACCTCGGCCAGCGGCCGCAGACCGTCGTCCGTGACAGC
The DNA here is from genome assembly GCA_937859855.1 of uncultured Kineosporia sp. The sequence goes on along the minus strand of CALMAR010000086.1, from coordinate 4,020 downwards.
CACGACGACGACCTGTCGGCCGTCGCGTACGCCCGCGAGGCGCATCGCTGCCTCCATTCAAAACCACCCGGATGGTTCGGGTGTTAAATATCGTGAGAGCTATGACCTGCTGTCAATACCATCCTGTAAATTAGCCGGGTGTTTTCGAAACCACCGGCCCGCGCCCAGCAGCTGGCCACCGAGTTGGAGCAGCTGGTCAACGAACGGGGACTCAAGGCCGGCGAACGCATCGCCACCATGGACGAGTTGCGCCAGCAGACCGGCTACGGACGAGGAACCATCGGGGAAACCGCCCGCCTGCTCTCCGATCGCGGCACGGTCGAGGTCCGTCCCGGACGTGGCGGCGGCCTCTTCGTGGCCAGCGCGAACCCGGTGGTCCAGCTCCGCCGCACCCTGCTGACCGTGCCGCAGGGCAGATCGACGGTCAGCCACGCGATCGCCGTCCGCGAAGCCCTGGAGGAGCTGATCGCCCTGGATGCCGCCCGGTATTGCACCGACGCCGACGCAGTGGACCTCCGCCGGCACCTGCGGGCGATGGCCGACAGCGGCACGGACTGGGACGCCTTCATGGCCTCCAACTGGGCCCTGCACGAGCGGATCGCTGCGATCACCCCCAACGAACTGGCCAGCGGGGTGTACGTCGGGACGATCCGCTGCGTCGCCGAACTCGCGGTCCGCGCAGAGATGTCCGCGCAGGACGACGCCGAGAGCTACCTCGGGCTGCGCGTCGCCATCCACTCCGAACTGGTGGCGGCCATCATTGCCGGCGACGAAGGCCGAACCACCGGGGCCGTCGAGGCCCACCGCGGGATCACTGTCGGCGCCGTTCCCAGCGGCCCTGAAGGGGCCCTCGCCGCACCTGTGGCTCCGTGACATTCTTGGTCACGTTCGACCTGTTCAGCGCCCTGCTCGACTCCCGGTCAGGGGGTTCGGCGTTCTTCGCGCGGCTGGCCGGGCAGCGGGGCTGGGCGCTTGCCGGGACCGAGCTCTACGACGTCTGGGACCAGCGGAACAAGCTCTCCCAGCTCCGCACCGACGAGTGGATCGCCTTCGCCGAGCACTCCCGCCGCGCCCTGACCGACTCCTACCGGCAGCTGGGGCTCGACGGCGACCCCGGAGCCGACGCCCACGCCCTCTTGGACGACGTGGCGAACTGGCCGCTGTGGCCCGACGTCGCACAGGGGCTTTCTATCCTCGACAACAGGTGCACGGTCGGCGTCCTGTCGAACGTGGACGACGACATCTACCGCAGAACCCGAGTAGCCGGACTCGTCGACGACGACGCCGTGATGACCTCCCAGCGGCTGCGGGCGTACAAGCCCCGACCGGACATCTACCTGCGTGCCGCCGACCGGGCCGACGGACGTGCGTTCGTCCACGTGGCGAGCTCGGCGCGAGACGTGCGCGGCGCCTCGGAGGCCGGCCTGACCGTATTCCGGCTGGTTCGCCCCGGACACGCGGTCGATCCTCAGGGGCCGGCACCCAGGGTGGAGATCAGATCCGTGGGAGACGTCGCGGACCGGCTCGGCCGCGGGTAGGCCGAGGCCTGGACGGGGCCGCGTCGTCGCCAGTGGCTCGCCGGCGTGTTGATGACGACGCGGCAGCAACGGAGGACGAGGGTGCCGTACGAAGCACGACGGCTGCGTCGCCGACGCCGGTGAAGGCCTGCGCGATGTCCTGGTCCCGGCGGAGCTTGCTTCACCGTGCTGCTCCCCGTCGCCGTCCCCGGCGCCGGGACCCGGCGTCCGGGCCGCTCCTTTCAACTGACCACGGGCTGACGGAGGACGCTCGACTACGACTTCGCAGGCGCGCCGTGACCTGTGTCAGGCACGAGCCGCTCTGCTGGAAGGAGGTGTCCAGGGGACGACCAGCCCGCCTCCGACTGTCGAGGGCTGCCTGACGATCCAGCTGTGCGCTGACGTCCGCCGTGCAGCAGGGCGACCGGGCGACCGGGCTCGGCCATCGATGGCGCGCCGCTTCGGCGCCACGTACGGTCTGCTGACCAGCGTATTGGTTGCTGCGCTTGGCCGGTGGCGGCCGGCGCTCTGGTCATCGACTCGGAAGGTCCCTGATGCGCGAGGTGATGGACGAGCTGCTCGGGTGGTGGGCGGCCGGCGAGACTGCCGCGCTGGCCACCGTGGTCGCCACGTGGGAGTCGTCGCCGCGTCGTCCGGGAGCCGCGATGCTCGTCGGGCCGGACGGTTCGGTGGCCGGCAGCGTCTCGGGCGGTTGTGTCGAGAGCGCGGTGTACGAGGTGGGCAGGTCGGTTCGGGTCGATCGGATGCCGGCACGGCGACGGTACGGGATCAGTGACGACAGCGCCTTCGAGGTCGGGTTGACCTGCGGCGGCACGATCGACGTCTTGGTGACCCCGATCGACCGGGTGACCTTTCCCGACCTCGACGACGTGATCGCCGACATCAAGGGCGACAAGCCGGTTGCGGTGGCCACGGTCGTGGACGGTCCGGCGGCAGGTCGGCGGATCGTCGTACGGCCCGACTCGACGGCGGGATCGTTGGGCAGCGACCGCTTCGACTCGGCTGTGCGTGACGACGTCCGCGGCGAACTGGCCCAGGGCGTCACCGCGCTACTGCGCTACGGGAGCGACGGCGAACGGCGCGGCGACGACGTCGGTGTCTTCGTCCAGTCCTTCGCGCCCAAGCCGCGTCTCATCGTGTTCGGTGCGATCGATTTCGCGGCCGCTGTGGCGCGCCTGGGAGCGTTCCTCGGCTACCGCGTGAGCGTGTGCGACGCGCGGAGCACCTTCGCCACCGTCAAGCGGTTTCCGAGCGCCGACGAAGTGGTCGTGGAGTGGCCGCACCGGTATCTGACTCATACTCCTGTGGACGAGCGCACGGTCATCTGCGTGCTCACCCACGACCCGAAGTTCGACGACACCCTGCTCGAGGTTGCACTGGGACTTCCGGTCGCCTACGTCGGTGCGATGGGCTCGCGTCGCACCCACGCGGACCGCCTCGAACGACTGCGGGGACTGGGCGTCGACCCGGCGCGGCTGGCTCGGCTGGCCTCGCCCATCGGCCTGGACATCGGCGCGCGCACCCCGGAGGAGACGGCGGTCTCCGTGCTGGCCGAGGTGATTGCCCAGCGCTGGGGCGGCAGCGGCCGGCGACTCAGGGACACCGGCGGGCCGGTGCACCACGACGGCGAGTAAGCGGAGTGACACGGCTGCCGTCGGCAGGTTCCGCGGTCGCCGCGACCGCGGCGGTCACCATTCGATAGTTCGGCAGTGTCGTGCCTCGTGCTGGGCAATACCCTTGATGGTCAGTGGTCTTGCCTGGTGTTGGTCACACTGGGCCGGTGAGGACTCTGGCGATCGCCGCTGGTGGGGATGACGCCCTGGGCGCGCTCGTCCTGGGCGACCTGATCCCGGGCCTGACCGATCCGCCGCTGATCGCGACATTGGCGTGGGAGCGGCTGCCGGTCGATCCGCTCCCCGGGCCCCGAGGCCTCGACGGCTTCTCCGGACTCGGCGCTGTCGGCGGTCGACCGGCGGAACTGCTGGCCGGGTCGCGAACCGTCCCGGCGGGCCTGTCGAGCCTCCCCCGGCTCGCCGCAGAGACCGGTGCCCGGCTGTTCCTGCTGGACCCGCACGGCGGCGTCCAGGGCCTGACAGACCAGCTCACGCAGCTTGCCCGCGCGCTCGACGCGGACCACCTGGTCGTCGTCGACATCGGCGGCGACGCGATCGCCGAAGGCGCCGAGCCGGGACTGTCCAGTCCGCTTGCCGA
>CALMAR010000086.1:0-261 GCA_937859855.1 uncultured Kineosporia sp. | reverse complement strand
AGGCGGACGCAATCGTCGCCGCCGCCAGCGCGACCGGGATGGGGGGTGATGTGGTCGTGGCCGGTCCTGGGCTGAATGCCGGGCTGGACGCCGCGGCCGTTGTCGACCGCGTGCGAGCCCTGCACGGGCATCGGTTGCGGGTCGTGCCCGCTCCGTCCAGTGCGATCGCCGACGTGCTCATGTGGCACCCGACCGAGGCGACCGCGCTCCTGGCATCGGCGGCGGTCGCCTGGCTCAACTCCTCCGCGAACGCCGGCCATC
>CALMAR010000085.1:1148-4936 GCA_937859855.1 uncultured Kineosporia sp. | reverse complement strand
CGCGGAGATCGGCGGGGAGTTAGGGGGCCCCGGCCCGGCCGGACGCCCATGCCGCAGCCACCCGCCCGGACCTTCGGACAACGATCAGCCGGCGTACTTGGTGGCTACCTGCTCCGCGTCCTTCTGGCCCGCGTCCAGAGCTGCCTTCACCGTCTCCCGGCCGGCGATGGCCGCCGAGACGTCCTGGGCAACCTTGGTGCCAAGGTCAGCGAACTCCGGGATGGCGACGAACTGGATGCCCGTCGTCGGCCGGGGCTGCACGCCCGGGTTGGTCGGGTCAGCGGCCTGGATCGCCTTCAGCGTGATCGGGCCGAACGAGCCAGCTGCCTTCTGGTAGTCCGGAAGCTGGTAGGTGCTGGCCCGCTTGCCGGAAGGAACCCGGGCCCATCCCAGCTTCTCACCGACCGTCTGCTCGTACTTCTTGCTGGTCGCCCAGAGCGCGAACTTGGCCGCGTCGGCCGAGTGCTTGCTGGTCTTCGGCATGACCCAGGCCCAGGCCCAGAGCCATCCGCTGCTCTTGGTGTCCTTGACCGGAGCTGCGGCGTAGCCGACCTTGCCCACGACCTTGCTGACCGACGGGTCTTCCAGCGACCCAGCGGCTGAGGTGGCGTCGTACCACATCGCGACCTTGTTCTGGCTCATCGCGTTCAGGCACTCGGTGAATCCGGCCTGGGATGCGCCCGGCTCACCGTGGGCCTTCAGCAGGTTCACGTAGAACTGGGTTGCCGCAGTGAACTGCGGTGAGTTGACCTGCGCCTTCCAGTCCTTGGTGAACCAGGTACCGCCGTAGGTGTTCACCACGGTGGTCAGGGGAGCGAACAGCTCGCCCCAGCCGGGCAGGCCGCGCAGGCAGATGCCCTTCATTCCTGGCTCGGCGCCGTCCAGCTTGGCCGCCGCCGCGGCCACCTGGTCCCAGGTCGGGTTGTCCGGGATGGTGACGCCCTTCTTCGCGGCCAGGTCCTTGCGGTACATCAGGAACGACGACTCGCCGTAGAACGGCAGGGCGTAGAGCTTGCCGTCCTCGCCGGACAGTCCCTTGACGATGTTGGGCAGCAGGTCCGCCTTGTCGTAGGTCGAGTCGGCGTCGGCGAAGCTGTCCATCTCGTGCAGCCAGCCGTTCTTGGACCAGATCGGCACCTCATACATACCGACCGTGGCCAGGTCGTACTGACCGGCTTGGGTGGCGATGTCCTGAGTCACCTTGTCCCGCAACTCGTTCTCCGGCAGCACGGTGTAGTTCACCTTGATGCCGGTGTCCTTGGTAAAGGTCTCCTCGGTCAGCTTCTGGATGTCGGTCATCTGCGGGTTGGCGACCATCAGGACGTTGATGGACTTGCTGCCACCGCTGCTGCCACTGTTTCCGCTGTCTCCGCTACCTCCCGCGCCAGCACAGGCTGAGGCCAGCATCGCGGTGACGGCGATGATCGCCACCGCTGCTCCGGCGCGGTATTTCTGTCGTACTCCTGACACAGGTCCTCCTCGTGACCTCCGGCTCGCACTGCTGCGAACTCGGAACGGCCCGTCCGGCAGGACGGCCGCTGCGGTTGATGGCTCGTGCTCTTGGTTGGTGCGGTTCTGCACTGTTCCCCTGATCAGGGGTTCTGATCAGGCGGTGCGTTGCGTTGCTGGCGCGGGCCTCAAGGAGCGGGACCCGCGACTGTGGTGGCGGACAGGCAGGCAGCCGTGCCCCAGGACACGGCTTTTTGCAGGCGTGCCAACGGGTCCTGCTCATCAGCACCGGACAGCCACCCCGCCAGCAGGGCATCTCCGGCACCGGCCGTATTGATCGCGATCACCGGTTCGGCGCTCGCGTGCACAGTGCGCTGACCATCGGTCCAGATCGCACCGTCAGCGCCCAGGCTGATCAGCAACTGGCATCCCTGCTCGGTCGCGATCGCTGAGACCTGTTGCTGCACTGCTTCTTCGTCATCTCCTACCGCGGGCCACAGCGAGGTGCGGACCTGGGCCAGCTCGGCCAGGTTCGGAGCCAGCAGGTCGGCCCCGGCGGTCAGGGCAGAGGCCAGGGCTGGCCCGGAACTGTCTACCGCACAGCGGATTCCGGCCGAGCGGGCGGTCATCACCAGCCGGGCCATCAGCCCGACGTCAGTCTGCGGCGGGAACGATCCACACACCGCCAGCCAGACAGGCTCGCGCTGGCCGCTGGCCCCGGACACCTCGTCGAGGGTCTGGGCGACGGTGGCGACCAGGTTGTCCACCTCGGCCGGGGACGGCGCCGAGCCCGGTCCGTTGATCTTGCTGACCATGCCGTCGCCGACGATCGTGGTGTTGATCCGGGTCGGCCCGGCCTGCGGGGCGTGCCGGAATGGCACCCCGTCCCGGCTGAGCAGGGTCAGCAGCTGCTCACCGGTGCTGCCGCCAGCCGCCAGTACAGCGATGCTGGGACATCCGGCCCGGGCCAGTATCCGGGTCACGTTCACGCCCTTGCCGCTGGCTTCCAGGGTGGCCGTCTCGGCCCGGTGCACCTGGTCAGTGCTGATCCCCGGCCCGGGGCCACGCCCGGCCGGGAGCTGATAGGTCAGGTCCAGGCTCGCGTTCGGCGTCACGGTGACGATCACACGACCACCGTCTCCACCCCGAGGGCGCGGATCCGCTGGACCGCAGTGTCACTGGCCGAGCGCCCGGTGACGATCGTGTTCATCTGCCGTACCTCGGCGAACCGATAAGACGAGTCCGAACCGAACTTGGAGCCATCGGTGATCAGAATGGTCCGGCGGCTGGCCGCGACAGCATGAGACTTGACTGCCGCTACGGATGCGTTCGGACAGGTCAACCCGCGCTGCGGGGTGACGCCGTTGCTGCCGACCAGGCACAGGTCGAAGACGAAATCGTCGATCATGCGCAGGGCCCAGTGATCCACTGAGGCCAGCGTCTTCTCCCGGACCCGGCCGCCGATCAGGATCACCGTGACGTTGTCCCGGGGAGTGAGCAGCAACGCGATCGGCAGCGCGTTGGTGACGATGGTGACCGCACGGGTGGGGTGCAGGCGTTCCGCGAACGCGGCGGTGGTGGAGCCCTCGTCGAGGTAGATCAGTTCGGCGGTGCCGAGCAGGCCCAGCGTGTAGTCGGCGATCCGGGCCTTCTCGCCCTGGTGGGTGCCCTCGCGCAGCGACAGGGTGCCTTCGAAGCCAAGCCGCTCGATCGGGATGGCCCCTCCGTGCACCCGGCGCAGCAGACCCTCCGACTCCAGCACGCTCAGATCGCGCCGCACCGTCTCCTTGGCCACGGTGAGGGTACGGGCCACCTCGGCCACGTCGACTCGCCCGGCTTGCCGAGCTTGGTCGACGAGCCAGCGACGCCTCTCAAAAGCGTACAGCTCCATTGCCCGCCTCCACCCGTTCATGGCCGTCATTGCCCGGAACGAAGCTGACAACGTTGTAGGCCGAGAGATCTGGCTCACACAAGAGCTTCGCACATACGGGCAGGCCAACCCGCCAAAGAGACTCAAGCAGGCATACACAGTTACTCACCTGTGACCTGCTGAACCCTTTACATCACATAAGAGCCGTGATCCGGTCGGCATCGGGCATTTCGTGCTTGCGCAGCCCCGGCCGGGCTCGGAGAGCCGGCCAGACGGCCTCAGTCTGCAACGGGCGTGTCTAAGCCGGTCAGTAACTCCCGCAGCAGCCGGGCCAGCTGCTCGCGCCCGGCGCCAGTCAACCGGCCCAGTACGCCGTCCTCGATCCTCAGCAGGTCGGCCAGCGCGGCGTCCACCAGCTGACGCCCAGCCGTCTCCAGCTGGACCATCACCCCTCGGCCGTCGGCCGGAT
>CALMAR010000085.1:0-1133 GCA_937859855.1 uncultured Kineosporia sp. | reverse complement strand
ACCAGTCCCCGGCTGGCCAGGCGGTCGATCCGATTGGTCATGGTCCCGCTGGTCACCATGGTCTGAGCGACCAGCTGTCCGGGCGACAGCCGATAGCCGGCCCCGGCCCGGCGCAGCGCCGCCAGCACGTCGAACTCCCAGATCTCCAGGTCGTGCGCGGTGAACGCGACGGCCCGGGCCCGATCCAGGTGCCGGGCCAGCCGGGTGACGCGGGACAGCACCTGCAACGGGCTGACATCCAGGTCGGGCCGCTCCCGCTGCCAGGCTTCGACGATCCGGTCGACCTCGTCGCCACCGGATGCTGAGGACGGCGGTGTGCTGGTCAAGGGCGCCGCTGCCCGGACCCGAGCCGCGGGCGGGTCTCCAGCCCGGAAAGGCCGTTCCAGGCCAGGTTCACCACGTGAGCTGCGACCTCCGCCTTGTCCGGCTGCCGATGATCCAGCCAGTACTGGCCGGTGAGCGCGATCATGCCGACCAGCATCTGCGCGTACAGCGGCGCGCTGCGCGGATCGAGGCCCTGCTCAGCCATCCGTGCGCCGAGAATGTATTCGACCCGGCTGGCGATGTCGCTGATCAGGGTGGCCATGCCACCCCCGGCCCTGGTGATCGGTGAATCCCGGACCAGGATGCGGAAGCCGTCGGTGTCGGACTCGATGTAGTCGAGGAACGCCAGAGCGGCGATCTCCAGGATCTGCCGGCCGCTGGCCTGAGTGGTCAGAGCGCTCGCCATCACCGAGAGCAGGGTCTGGATCTCGTGGTCGACCACCACGGCGTACAAGCCCTCCTTGCCGCCGAAGTGTTCGTACACAACCGGTTTGCTGACTTCGGCGGTAGCGGCGATCTCCTCCACGCTGGTGCCCTCGAAGCCGCGCTCGGCGAACAGGGCCCGCCCGATCTCCAAGAGTTGCTGGCGGCGTTGCGGGCCGGTCATCCGGGCGCGCGCACCGGGCCGGGGCGCACGTGCGCGCTCGCCGCCAGCTGAGACCCCGGAGCCGCTCACCCGGCCCATCATGCCGGGTGGGCGGTCGTCCGGTTGCTCATCCGTCCCTACGTCCGATCGGGCCGGGCCGGGCGACCGGGCGACGGGGCGACTGGGGGGGAGCATCGGAAGGGACATCCCCCGGCCGAGTTGG
>CALMAR010000084.1 GCA_937859855.1 uncultured Kineosporia sp. | reverse complement strand
GGCCAGGCTGGTCGGGCGGCCCGGCTGCCGCCGCGCCCGGCGAGACCACGGATCCTGCGCCGCGGCACCTGCCGCCGGTGTGGGCCAGCCTCGCAGTCGCTGGAACACCGCGACCACCACCGTCACCAGCAGAGCCAGGCCCAGAACGAGCCACCACAGCAGGCCGCCCAGCGGAAGCGGCCCGGCAGGCTGAGTGATGATCGCCACCACGGGGCCGTCGGTCAGAGACAGGTGCAACCACGGGTTGTACGGGTGCAGTCCTCCGGAGATCGTGCCGGTGGCCAGGCGCATGCGCTCCACCGGGCCACCGAACCGTGCGTAGGCCTCGACCAACCAGGGGACCCAGCCGATCAGCAGGCCAGCGGCGATCGCGGCCCAGCGCCACCAGATCGTGCCCCATCGGCCCGCCCGGGGCAGAAGCAGTGCGCCGCCGAACATTCCGGCGGCGATGAACAAGGCCTCCATCGGCCTGATCAGGCCCATCAGGCAGAGGAAGGTGGCGCACGCGAGCAGGGCCCGGCGCTGCTCATCCCTGAACCATCCTGGCCTGGTCGATCGCGAGCTGGCCGGACCCGGAGAGCCCAGATAGCCCGATCGGGCCAGATACCCCGCGGCGCCGACAGCGCACATCGCGGCCGGGAAGTTGGGAAAGACCTCGGTGGCCTCGAAGATCGCCGCCCAGCCGAGGCCGAAGGCGGCGATGGCAATCGCGGTGCGGCGTCCGATCAGGGGCAGCCAGGCCTGGTAGGCCAGCAGCATCAGGCCGCAGTTGAACGCCAGCATGTAGGTCCGGACCACCTCCACCGGGGCGTCGGCCGCGCCGAGCGGGGCGAGCACCCACGGCAGGCCCCGGGCGCGGGGTGCGGTGAAGGGAAGGGGATGTACCGGATAGACCTGGGACAGGTAGATGGCCTCGTCGTAGGCCCAGAAGCGGGTCAGCGAACCGGCCAGCAGGACCAGAACGACGAATCCGGCCAGCGCGGCCAGCAGCAGGGTCCAGGCCCACGGGTCCAGTCGCATGAGCGTGCTGAACCCGTGACGCGCCGTCCGCCGGGACCGCCGGGAACGGGCATCCAGCGCAGCACCAGTGTCCTGCCCGGCCGGGCTGTCCTCCACTGCCGGCACCGGGCGCGATACGCTCACTGGCCTCACAACCACCCGAGCATTGTGGCCCGAGTGACAACCGGGCCGGCTGACACCACGGATTCGAAGGTTCTTCGAATGCGTGGCATTAGGCTGTCGGCGAAGTCGATGTTGGTTCCCTCCCTTGTCCCCGCCGTATTGGACCATTGTGGATCTGTTCGAATATCAGGCACGCGATCTTTTCGCAGCCCACGGCGTCCCGGTGCTGGATGCCATCGTTGCCGACACCCCGGAGCAGGCCGCTGATGCCGCCACCAGGCTCGGCTCCAGCGTGGTGGTGGTCAAGGCCCAGGTGAAGGCCGGTGGCCGGGGCAAGGCCGGCGGCGTCAAGCTGGCCCGGTCCGCGCAGGAGGCGGCCGACCGGGCGGCGGACATCCTGCAGCTGACGATCAAGGACCTGCCGGTCCGGCGGGTGATGGTCACCCAGGGTGCTGACATCGCGCAGGAGTACTACTTCTCCGTGCTACTCGACCGGGCCAACCGCACCTATCTGGCGATGGCCTCGCGCGAGGGCGGGATGGAGATCGAGGAACTCGCGGTGGAACGGCCAGACGCACTGGCCCGGATCCCGGTCGACGCGATCACGGGGATCGACGACGCCAAGGCGGCCGAGATCGTGGACGCCGCCGGGTTCGCCGACGACGTCCGGGACCAGATCATCGACGTGATCAAACGGCTCTGGGACGTCTTCGTCAGCGAGGACGCCACCCTGGTCGAGGTGAACCCGCTGATCCGCAGCGGCGACGGGCGGATCATCGCGCTGGACGGCAAGGTGAGCCTGGACGAGAACGCCGCCTTCCGCCACCCCGAGCAGGAAGCATTGGCCGACCACGCCGCCGCCGATCCGCTCGAGGCCAGGGCCAGGGCGAAGAACCTGAACTACGTCAAACTGGACGGCGAGGTCGGCATCATCGGCAACGGTGCCGGGCTGGTGATGAGCACGCTCGACGTCGTGGCCTATGCCGGCGAACGCTTCGGCGGCACCAAGCCCGCCAACTTCCTGGACATCGGCGGCGGAGCCAGCGCCGAGGTGATGGCCAACGGCCTGGAGATCATCCTGGGCGATCCGCAGGTGAAGAGCGTGTTCGTGAACGTGTTCGGGGGGATCACCGCCTGTGACGCGGTGGCCAACGGCATCATTCAGGCCTTCAAGCTGCTCGAATCGCGCGGCGAGGCGGTCACCCATCCGCTGGTGGTCCGGCTGGACGGCAACAACGCCGAGCTGGGCCGGCAGATCCTCAACGACGCCGATCTGCCCCGCCTGGAGCAGGTGGACACGATGGACGGCGCCGCGTCCCGCGCGGCCGAACTCGCGAGCTTGGGAGCCTGATCGATGGCGATCTTCCTGAACCAGGACAGCCGGGTGATCGTGCAGGGCATGACCGGCTCCGAGGGGCGCAAGCACACCCAGCGGATGCTCAACTCGGGCACCACCATCGTCGGCGGGGTCAACCCGAAGAAGGCCGGCACCGCAATGGATTTCGACGGCAGTGATCAGCCGGTCTCGGTGCCAGTGTTCGGCTCGGTGGCCGAGGCGATGGCCGCCACCGGGGCCAACGTCAGCGTGATCTTCGTTCCGGCCGCGGGCACGAAGTCCGCCGCGTACGAGGCGATCGACGCCGGGATTCCGCTGGCCATCGTGATCACTGAAGGTGTGCCGGTGCACGACTCCGCGGACTTCTATCAGCACGCCCTCAACTCTGGTGTCACCCGGCTGATCGGCCCGAACTGCCCCGGCCTGATCTCGCCCGGACGTTCGAACGCCGGGATCATCCCCGCCGACATCACCCAGGCCGGTCCGATCGGGCTGGTGTCCAAGTCGGGCACCCTGACCTACCAGATGATGTACGAACTACGGGACATCGGGTTCTCCTCCGGTGTCGGCATCGGCGGGGATCCCGTGATCGGGACGACGCACATCGACGCCCTGGCCGCTTTCGAGGCCGACCCGGAGACCAAGGCCGTGGTGATGATCGGGGAGATCGGCGGGGACGCCGAGGAGCGCGCGGCCGAGTACATCAAGGCCAACATGACCAAGCCGGTGGTTGGCTATGTGGCCGGCTTCACCGCTCCGGAGGGCAAGACCATGGGCCACGCCGGCGCCATCGTCTCCGGCTCCTCCGGCACGGCGCAGGCGAAGAAGGAAGCGCTGGAAGCGGCTGGGGTCAAGGTCGGCAAGACGCCGTCCGAGACCGCGCAGCTGATGCGCGACATCATCAACTCGGCCTGACCCGCTCAGGGAATGTACTGCTCGGCCAGGCTGGTGACCGGGCCGTCCGCGTCCTGCGTGTGGCGCACCCAGACTGCGATGCCCTGCCCGGACCGCAGCGCCGCGGTCGCATTGGCCACGAAGCTGCTGGCGTCCAGCTTCTGCTGCCGGACGGCACCGGAGTGGTCGCTCAGCAGCCGGCTCACGCCAATCAGCGGCGCCCTGCTCTGCACGGTGAAGGTCCTGATCGCCGGGTTGTTGTTCTCGACCACGTAGTCGTCGTCCGGTGCCTTGCCGCCGTTGTGCCGCACCGCCTCGTCTCCGGTGTAGTAGCTGGCTCGGTCGAAGCTGAGCGTGACCAGGTCACCGTTCTTCTGCACGCCGGTGAGAAAGCCGAAGTCCAGGCCCCGCTGGTGGCCGGCCGCGTCCGGCGGGATCGGGCTGTAGTCCGGCGGTGCGGCCTTGGTAGCGGTGGGAGCCGGCTTGGGAGTGGTAACGACCGGAATCGGCGAGGGGGGCGCCGTCGTCGTGGCCGCCACACTGGGCAGGCCGGTGCTGATCGGCTGACTGGGCCGCACGGAGGCGTTCTGGTCGGATGATCCGGTGATCCGGCGCGCCACGATGCCGGTGATCAGCCCGGCGGCGGCCAGGCCGACGAACAGGGCAGCCAGTCGTGGATTCCATCCGGCCGAGCCAGGACCGGCTGCTCCGGCCCCCGGCTGCCCAGGCAGCGACATCACGTCCCTCCGTCCGGGCCGCCCATGATTCGGCTGGGCCCCGAGTAACCGGATGACCACGCGTGGTGCATGGCTGGGTTTAGGTTAATCCGGCGGTGTGGGCGAGTCCTACCGCGCCACGCTGACCTCGCGGGTGACCATGGACGACGATGACCACTCTGCTCGAGCGACGGACCGGCCGCCGGGGTAAGCCGGGCGGCCGGGCGCCTGGCTCGGATCCGGGAAGCGGGCCGGAGGTTCGCTGGCCACGCCCGACCCCCGGAATGCCCGTCGCAGCCGGAGTTTTCGTGGCGGTTCAGGCCGCCGCCGCGTCGCTCACCATCATCCTGGTGCCGGTGGTCCTGGCCTGGGCGACGGCGTCGTTCAGTGCCGCACCGTGGGGCCGGGCGGTCCAGTTCGGCGTCGCCGCCTGGCTGCTGGCCCATCACACCGGTATTGCGATCCCGGGCGGGCACGCCGGACTGGTTCCACTCGGGCTGATGGCCCTCCCGGTGATGAGCTGCTGGGTGGCCGGCGTCCGGCTGGCTCGCACCCTGGATCCGAACGCGGCCGACGTGCGGGCCGGAGTGGGCCGGGCCAGCCCCAGAATGCCTCCGATCCGGGCACTGGCCTGCCTGGTGGCCACGTACACCGGCATCATCACCGTTTCCAGCGTCCTGATCACTACCACGGCGGTACGGCCGCTGGCCGCGCAGGCCCTGGTCGGCGCCGTGATCATCTCCGCACTGGCCGGAACCTGCGGGGCCGCGGCCTGGGCCCAGGGCGGGGCCATCGCAGGCGCCCGATTGGTGCTCAGTCTGTTCCGCCCCCCCGCCTGGCTGGCCCGGGCCGGTCAGGCGGTGATGGCCGCCCTGGCGGTTCAGCTGATGGGCGGCCTGCTGATCTTCCTGACCGCTCTGGTACTCAGCTGGCATCAGGTGATGCTGCTGCACCACGACCTGCGCCCTGGCCTGACCGGCGGCCTGGTGCTGGTCTTGGCACAGCTGACTGTGCTGCCGAATCTGGTCGTCTGGGCGGTGTCCGTGGCGGCCGGGCCGGGTTTCGCCGTGGGTGCCGGATCGCTGGTCCAGGCTCGGCACAGCACAGCGGGACTGCTGCCGGCCGTGCCGGTACTGGGGGCAGTGCCGGAATCGGGTTCTCATCCGGCTTGGGCCCAGGCGATGCTGGCCCTGCCGATCGTGTCCGGCTTGGTGCTCGGTGCGGTGCTGGCCGGCCGGGCCCGTCGTGCCGGGGGCGAATCCGGGCGCGAATCCGGGCACGAATCCGGGCGCGAGTCCGGGCCGGGATTGGCGGGATTGCTGGCGGACTGCGGCTGGGCCGCGCTGCTCAGCGGGCTTATCTGGACCGTACTGGGATGGTTGTCCGGGGGGCCGGCCGGACCTGGCGCGCTGGCCGCGATGGGGCCGGTGAGCTGGCGGCTGGGCCTGGCGATGATGGCCGAGGTGGGTGCCGGGGCGGTGCTGGCCGTGGTTGCGCTGGGGACCGGGTGGTATTTCCGGCGGCCCGCACCGGTGGGCGACGAGCAGGCCGCTGGGCAGGCGCTCTTCTGAGCGCCTAACCGTCTCGCCGGACCAACAGGCCGGCGTCGTCCTCGATCGCGTCCAGAGCCAAGGTTCGATAGCCGGCGTCCTGGAAAAGCACGGTGATCCGATCCGGTTCGACCCGCATCACCGTTCCGTCGCCCCAGTCCCGATGCGAGACAGCCGCATCCGGCGCGAACCGATCCCGCTCACCGGCCGCCGGCGGCCGGGCAGACTGTTCGGCTGCGTACGCGGCGGCGCTACCGGAATCGCAGTTGTCGCAATTGCCGCACAGCCGGGGGTAGTCCTCCCCGAAGTAGCCGAGCATGAATTGCCGTCTGCACCCAGGGGTCTCAGCGTATCCGCGGATCATGTCCACCCGGGAGCGGTCCACCCGCTGGCGGGCCGCGGCGGCCATCTCAGCGTCGTCCACCGCGGCCTGGATGCTGACCTGGCCATCCACGAACTGGATCTCCCCGTCGTGAACGACCGCGATCGACCCGGCCTGTTCCAGCAGGTTCACTGCCGAGGTGAGCCGGGTGTGCGACAGGTCCAGCTCCTGTTGCAGATCGGCCGGGCGGGCCCCGCCCTCGATCGCGGTGTGCCGCTTGATCGACGTGGCCACCATCTGCAGAGTGTCCTCATCGGCACTGCTGGAGGCGTAGAACGCCCGCAGGCCAAGGTCTTCGGCCCGATAGTGCAGCACGGCCAGCGCCGGGGCGCCGTCTCGCCCGGCCCGGCCGATCTCCTGATAGTAGGAGTCGATCGACTCGCTGATGTCGGCATGGACGACGAACCGTACGTCCGGCTTGTCAATACCCATCCCGAAAGCAGTTGTGGCGACAACGGTCTCGATCTCGGACCGATGGAACTGGGTCTGAATCAGCTCCCGCTGGGCGCCCTTGAGCCCGGCGTGGTAAGCCTTCGCGATACGTCCGCGGGCGGTCAGCTCCTGGGCCAGATTCTCGGTTTCCTTCCGGGTGGCGGCGTAGACCAGACCTGGCCCGTCCAGCTGGGTGACCAGTTCGATCAGGGCTCTTTGCTTGTCCTGAGCCTGGACGAATCGTCGAACCTCCAGCCGCAGGTTGGGCCGGTCGAACCCCTGGATCACCGAAACCGGTTCGCGCAGACGCAGTTTCTCTATGATCTCGGCTCGGACCGGCGGCGAAGCGGTCGCGGTCAGGGCTACGGTACGGGGAGACCCGAGCCGGTCCCGGATGTCGCCGATTCGCAGATAGTCCGGCCGGAAGTCGTGGCCCCAGGCGGAGACACAGTGCGCTTCGTCGATGGCCAGCAGTGAAACCTTGGCCTGAGCAAGCTTTTCCACCACCTGATCATTGGCCAGCTGCTCCGGGGCCAGGAAGATGAACTCGGCGTCGCCGTCCGCCAGCGACTCCCAGGCTTGGCTGGTCTCGGTCGAGCGCTGCGCCGAGTTGACCGCCACGGCCGTCAGGCCCTCTTCTCCGAGCCGGTGCTGCTGGGCCCGGTCAGCCAGACCGGCCAGCTGATCGCGCTGCAGGGCGATCAACGGTGAAACCACCACCGTCGGGCCGTCGATCAGCAATCCGGCCAGTTGGTACACCGCTGACTTGCCGGCTCCGGTCGGCATCACCACCAGCACATCGTTCCCGGCCAGCAGCGCCTGGACAGCGTCCAGCTGCCCCGGTCGCAGCGCCGGCCAGCCGAACCGATCGTTCGCCGCGTCCCGGATGGCCCCGGCGGCGTGATGTGCGGGCACCGTCAGTTCCTACCCCGGCAGTGGCGGGCCGGCCAGTCCGGAAGACTGGTCCAGTGACTCACCGAAGCCGGATCCGGCGAGCGGGACCGGGCGATGAAGCCGCCCTGCTCCGGCTGCGCATCGTCATGCTGGAAGACATGGGCCTGGATAGCGCCGAGCCGCAATCGTGGCATTCCTCCGCCTTGCGCTGGTTTGCCGAATCACTGGCGAATCAGCGCGATTTCGCCGCTTTCGTGGCCGACGATCCGTTCGCCGGAATCGTCAGCGGAGCCGTCGGCCTGTGCCGCCGCCGCCCGCCCGGTCCGCAGGATCCGGCTGGCCTGACCGGGCACCTGCTGAATGTCGCGACCGAAGCGGGCCAGCGCCGGCGCGGGCTGGCCCGGCAGTGCGTAGAGGCGCTGATCCAATGGTTCCAGATCGAAACGCAGGTCAGTACCGTCACTCTGCATACCACCACCAGTGGCGACGGCCTCTACCGTCAGCTCGGATTCGCGCCGCCCCCGCATCCCGAACTCCAGCTCCAGATGGACCGTCCGTCCTCTGGGACCGGCTCGCGCCGGGGCTCATGACGAGGTCGGCCGGGCCTCGCGGGTGAGCCGCTGGATCAGATCGTCGATGCGATTGCGGGCATCTCGCTGGCACGCCTGGCTGGCCTGCTCGGTGTTGGCCCCGGCCTGGCAGTTCTCCAGATCGGAGACCAGCGGATACCAGATGGCGTCGGCGACCAGCAGGAACAGCAGCACCGAGGCCAGAGTGATGCCGGTCATCAGCGTGATCACTCCCGGAGTGCGGACCCCGGCCCGGCGCAGTCGGCTGAGCATGCGCCAGAGCCGCAGCCCGACCCACAGCGCCGCCAGCGACAGCAGGATGCCTGCCAGCCGGAACGGCAACGGCTGGGTCATCAGCACGATCAGCCCGAGGATGAGCACCAGAAACAACCGCAGCCGGTCCCGGATCACCTTCATCTGCTCATCGCCCGGCACCGGCCGGCGATAGCTGGGCCGGCCCGGCGTTCCCGGGCCGCTCGCCTCGCCGGAGGCGTCCGGGGGCCGATCGGCGAACTCTGACCGCCTGCTCACCTGGCTATCTAACCCGCTATCGGGACTGGCGGCTGTCCTGGATGGCTATCGTCAGCGGCTGTGAGCCGACAACTGGGCAGGGCCGATGGAAGTTCCAGGGTCCGGGTCGCGGTGTTCATCTCCGGAGCGGGCAGCCTGCTGCAGGCGCTGCTGGACGCCGCTGCCGCGCCGGGCGCCCCATTCCTGGTCTGTGCCGTGCTGGCCGATCGTGACGCTCCTGGACTGCAACGGGCCCGGCGGTCGGGAGTGCCGACCGTGGTGGCCGCGCTCGCGGACTTCCCCACCCGGGCTGACTGGAACCACGCGGTGGTCAAGGCCATCGACACCTTCTCACCGGATCTGATCGTGCTGGCCGGGTTCATGAAGATCCTGGCCGAGCCGATGCTCACCCGGTTCGCCGGCCGGATGCTCAACACCCACCCGGCTCTGCTGCCGGCCTTTCCCGGCGCTCACGGCGTCCGGGATGCGCTCGCCTACGGCGTCCGGATCACCGGCTGCTCGGTGATCCTGGCCGAAGCCGGAACCGACGACGGGCCGATCGTGGCGCAGCGGGCGGTCGAGGTGCTGGACGGCGATGACGAGGCCACTCTGCACGAGCGGATCAAGGTGGCTGAGCGCGAGCTGCTGGTCGACGTCGTCACCCGGATCGCTCGGGGCGGCTTGACCGTCAACGGCCGCCACGTCGTCCTGACCTGACCCTGGACTCGCCCTATCCCCATCCCGGCCCGGCCACCATCTCGCCGCTGATCTTGGTCTTTCTTGCATGACCAGCGCCGAACCACGATCAGCGCCGGGCCAGACATGATCAGCGCCTCAGCTGCCTCCGTGGGCGTCCGCGCAAGCGGCACCGTGTAGCTTCTGGGTACGTGAGCGACAGCGACCGCATCCCCGTCCACCGCGCACTGATCTCGGTCTACGACAAAGCCGGTCTGGACGATCTGGTTCGCGGCCTGCATCAGGCTGGAGCCGAGATCGTGTCCACCGGCTCGACCGCGAAGCGAATCGCCGCCCTCGGCATCCCGGTCACCCCGGTGGAGCAGCTGACCGGCTTCCCGGAGTGCCTCGACGGCCGGGTCAAGACGCTGCACCCGAAGGTGCATGCCGGGCTGCTGGCCGACCTCCGCCTGGCCGCCCATCAACACCAGCTCGACCAGCTCGGTATCGAGCCGTTTCAGCTGGTGGTGGCCAATCTGTATCCGTTCCGGGACACCGTGATGTCGGGCGCGGCGCCGGAGGAGTGCATCGAGCAGATCGATATCGGTGGCCCGGCCATGGTCCGGGCGGCGGCCAAGAATCACCCGAGCGTGGCGGTCGTCGTCGATCCGGGCCGGTACTCCGAGGTGCTGGACGCCGTCCAGGCCGGGGGTTTCACCCTGAAACAGCGGCAATACCTGGCCGCCGATGCCTTCCGGCACACGGCCGGCTACGACGTGGCTGTGGCCTCTTACCTGGGCAGTGTGGTGGCTCCGCCGCAGGACGGCAGTAACTTCCCGGCCTGGGCCGGGGCGACCTGGGATCGCGCCGCGGTTCTGCGCTACGGCGAGAACCCGCACCAGAGGGCGGCGCTGTACACCCATTGGCGCCCCGGGCTGGCCCATGCCGAGCAGCTCAACGGCAAGGAGATGTCGTACAACAACTACGTCGACACCGACGCCGCCTGGCGGGCGGCGCACGATCATCGGCAGCCCGCCGTCGCGATCATCAAGCACAACAACCCGTGCGGGATCGCCCTGGGCGCCGGTCCAGATCCGATCGCCGATGCCCACCTGAAAGCGCACGCCTGCGACCCAGTTTCGGCCTACGGAGGAGTGATCGCCAGCAACGGGACGGTCACCCAGGCGGTGGCCGAGAACCTGTCCGGCATCTTCACCGAGGTGATCGCCGCCCCCGGCTACGAGCCGGCCGCGCTGGAGCTGCTGCGGCAGAAGAAGAACATCCGGGTGCTGAGGGTGGCGGGCGGGCCGAACGCCGAGCCGATCGAGTTCCGGCCGATCAGCGGTGGCCTGCTGATGCAGGAGATCGACCAGGCGGACGCGGTGACTGGCGATGGCGGTGACGACGCCGCCCGCTGGACCCTGGTCGCGGGCGATGCCGCGGACGACGCGACGCTGGCCGATCTGCAGTTCGCCTGGCGGGCGGTGCGCGCGGTGAAGTCCAACGCCATCCTGCTGGCGCGCGGCGGAGCCAGTGTCGGCATCGGGATGGGCCAGGTGAACCGGGTCGACTCGTGCCGGCTGGCGGTCGAGCGGGCCAATGCGGCCCCCGCGGGCGGAGCCGGGCGGGCCAAGGGGGCGGTTGCGGCGTCCGACGCCTTCTTCCCGTTCCCCGACGGTCTGCAGATCCTCATCAGCGCCGGAGTGCGGGCCGTCGTCCATCCGGGTGGTTCGATCCGGGACGACGAGGTGAACGAGGTCGCCCGGGCGGCCGGGATCACCATGTACACCACCGGTGTCCGCCACTTCGCGCATTAGACCGTCCGCGTCGCCGCCCGCCCGGCCCCGCCTCAAACCCTACTCTCCATGATCGCCGGTTCAGCCCGCAAAAGCCCCGTTCTGAGCGCACTTTCGCGGGCTGAGCCGGTGATCATGGAAGTGGATGACGAGTGCGCGAGTGATCGGCCAACTCGTGGGAGGCTGGGAACCGTGGAAGGGCCTTCACTTCCGGTCCGGCGGGCCGCGTTCATCGCAGTGCTCACCCTGGTCGCCCTCTCCGTGCTGGCGACGCTCTTCGTGAACTTCCGGGCCGGTGGCTACCTGCTGGCCCTGGCGCTGCTGAGCGGGGGCACCGCCCGAGCCCTCCTGCCCGACTACCTCACCCTGGGTCTGCTGGTGCGATCCCGGCAGCAGGACGTGATCACCCTATTTGTGCTGGGCATCCTGGTCGCGGTGATGGCTGGGCTGGTCCCGGCCTGAGCCGGGCCGCCCGCGGGGATCAAAGCCCGGGTTGAGCCTGAGCGTGGCCAGGCCGATATCAGGGCAGGGCCAGGGTGACGCGGGCTGATCAGGGCCGGTGCGCGGCACTAGTCTGGCCTCAGCTATTCGGTGGAGAGCAGTCTCCGGTGGGAGGACCACAGTAATGAGTGAGCCAGCAGCCGCAGCCGCCCAGCCGGCACCCCTGGCGCCGCCAGCTCCGGCGGCCAGCCTGGCGCTCAC
>CALMAR010000083.1 GCA_937859855.1 uncultured Kineosporia sp. | reverse complement strand
GCGCAACGCCAGCCCGGGCCGCGTTGCGCCGGGCGTTGGCCACCCGATACGGGTCGGCGTCCCGGGCCAGCATTAGCACCTGCGGGAACGCCAGGACGGTTTCGATCGCGATCGTGCCATCTCCGCAGAACGGATCGAGCACGACCGAACCAGCCGCCGGGTTCGCCAGCCGGGCCAGAGCGGCCGCAGCCGGAGGGTGCAGCGTCCCTGGTCCGGTGTCCAGCTTGTACGCACGGCGGTGAGCCGGAACGGCCGCGATCCGGGCAGCGGCGACGAGCTGATCACCGCGCAGGAACAGCCGCACGCTCAGATCAGGTTCGCCGGGCGCCCGGCCCTCCGCCGTCCGGCGCAGATAACGTCCACCCATAGCAGCGGAAAGAGCTTGCCCGGCTGCATATTCCAGGTCGAAGCGGCTGTACCGGCGGCGGCCCTCCAAGCTGGCCACCACGTCGATCACCGGCCCATCGGTCCCCCCCGGGCGGGCCCTCAGATGGCCGATCTGGTCCAGCAGAGCAGCCCACGCCAGGCCTGCCAGCTCGGCACCGAGGTCGTTCAGCACCGCCTTGCCCGGCCCGGCCCCGCCGATCCGGCCCATCTCGACCAGCACGTCGTCCACTGTGGTCAGCCGCATCAGGCCGGCCTGCATCCCGGCGATGTCGAAACGCAGCTCGCGCCGCTCCAGTGAAATCTGCCGGGCGCCAGGCAGGACTGCGCTCAACTCGGCTGCGCAGACCCACTCCAGGCCGTGGACACACCGAGCGATGATCCTCACTACCGCAGTGTTACAGCCATGTGAGCACCTGGCTCGATCGGTTCACAGTCGCGTCACCGGCGCTTTAGCGTAGAGACATGACAGCAGGAACCCGGACCGTGGTGATCGGCCAGCTGGCCGATCATCTGGCCGCGCGGCGCCTGGACCATCCGATCCGAGTGGCCGTCGATGGGATCACCGCCGCGGGCAAATCCACCCTGGCCAATGAATTGGCGATGGCGCTGCGCCCGCGGGAGCGGATCGCGATTCGGCTGTCGGGGGATGACTTCCACCATCAGAGCGCGCACCGGTACCGGAAAGGCCGCGACAGTGCGGACGGCTACTACGAGGACGCCTACGATTTGGCCAAACTGGCCCAGCTCACTCTGACACCGCTGGGGCCAGGCGGCGACCGCCGATACCACGCCCGGGTGCATGATCTCCGCACCGACGCTGTGATCGATGACGATGTCCAGCTGGCTCCCGACGACGCCATCGTGATCGTGGACGGCAGCTTCCTGCAGCGCCCGGAACTGGCTGGTCTCTGGGATGTGGTGGTGTTCGTCGATACCAGCTTCGAGATCGCCCGGGCCCGGGGCTGTGCCCGGGACACGGAGATGTTCGGCGGAATCGGGCGGGCCCGGTACGCCTTCGACACCCGTTATCACCCCGCTTGCCGCCGCTATCTCAGTGAGGTCGCTGCGGCCGATCGAGCTGGCGTCGTGATCTGCAACAACGACGTCCTGCGGCCCCAGGTGCTGCGGATGGACCAGCCGCCAGGTGCCCGATCGGCTACGGACGCGGCCTGACCAGGTAAGCCTTGGTCACTGCGCTGGACGGCTGGGCAAGCTGGGACAGACGTTGCGGTAGGGCTCGTCCGGCAATTGCTGCTGCCATTCATCCCGGCTGATCGGCCTACCGGCCATCACACACAGGCCGCTGATCAACTGGGCCCGCGAGTCCGGATCCGGCCCGAGCCGCTGATAGTCGTTGGCGTGCGACACGTCCCAGACCCGGACCAGGCCACTCACCCCGGCTGCGGCCAGGCTCTTTCCATCCGGGCTGAACCGAAGGGCGACCACCCGATCGGTTCCGCCGTCCAGAGCCGGACTGTAAGGAGGGCCACCGCCGGAGTTCCACAGCTCGACGCTGCCGTCATCGTGACCGATGGCGATGGTCAGGCCGTCCGGGCTGACACTGACTGCCCTGACCGGGCCCCGATCGTCCTGCCACACCGCCGCTGGCCGCCGGGTGGCGACGTCCCACAGCGTTGTCGTGCCCTGGGAATCACCCGTGAACAGCGTCTTCCCATCCGGGCTGAAGGCGATGCTGAGGGTGAGCGCCTTTCCGGTGGCCAGGCTGCCTACCGTGGTCCGGGTTCGGGCGTCCCACAGCCGCACTCGTCCATCGCTGGTCAGCGTGACCAGCAGCCTGCCGTCCGGGCTGTAGGCGATGCTGGGCACCGACACGTAGCTGCGATCGGACATGGGCGGCCCCGACGGGTGCTGGCTGGCGACGTCCCAGAATCTGATCATGCCGCCGTACCCGGACGCGGCCAGGGTCTTGCCGTCCGGGCTGAACGTCATTGCGAGCACGTCATTGCTCTGGCCCTGCCCCGCGGTTACGCCCAGCGGCGAGCCCACCGGTGACCGATTGCCCGCATCTCGGATCCGGATCCGGCCGCTGAACTGCGAGGTGGCGAGCAGGGTACCGGCCGGGTTGAACGCCACTGCCGTGATCACCTCCTGCAGCGGGCCTTCGTCCATGAACGGCAGGCCCAGTTCGCGATGGGCGGAAATGCTCCAGAGGCGGGTGGTCCCGTCCGATCCGGCTGAAGCGAGCACCCGCCCGTCCGGGCTGAAGGACAGGCCGTTCACCGTTCCGCTGTGCCCGAACAGGGCGGCGGACGGCGTAGCGAGCAAGTCCCGAGCCGCTGTCAGAGCCTCCGGCGTGCCCGCATAGCTGAGAGCGGTCGCGGCCAGCAACGGCTTCAGATCAGCGCCGTCCGGCAGATGCCGGCTATCCGCCGCCAGGGTCTGGGACAGTCGGGCGTCGTGCTGCCCAGCCACCGGGCGCAGAACCACCAGCGCCCCCGCGGCCATGACCGTGACCGCGGCGGCGGCCGTCCCCATCAGCAGATGCCGGTGACGCACCCGCCGAGCCAGCCCGCTTCCGGCGGAGGTCACCAGCGGCAACGCCTGCGCAAGGCCGAGTATCGGCTGGGCCAGCGCGGTTCCCGCCCGGCCGGCTCCAGCCCGGCCCGGCTGGTGGCCGGTGATCACCCCGATCACCGATCCGCCCCCGTCCAGAACCGGTCCGCCGAGGAAGAGATCTGAGGTGTCACCGATCTCGTCGATCCGCAGCAGTCTGCCCGTTCCGTACCCCGGTTCGCTTTCCGCGGCTGGGCCGCCGACGCTGGCTACGGCGCCGAAACCGCCCGCTGCGAGGGGGAAATCAGACGCGCCCAATCGTCCAGTGATCACCTGGACCGGCGAATCGCGCTGACCGCCGGGCCGCCGGGCGAACCCGGCCAGCTGGACGTCATCGTCCTGCGGCGGGTGATCGGCCAGTGGCAGCGGCTGGGCGTCCTTGGGCGGACGGCGGACCCGGAGCAGAATCAGGCCGGGCGGGTCACCGCCGTCCGGAGGCAGCACCGTGGCCGGTACCGGCCGGGCCTGCCGGTGGGCAAACACCACCATCAGAGACAGCCGGCGAGGCAGCTGAGGAGGTTCCGCCGGGCCGTTGGTGGTTGTTGCGGCCATCACCCCGCCCGCCGGGATCAGTTCGAAGCTCACCTCGGGCCGCTGCTGGGCACCTGGATCCAGTACGGCTTGGGCGGTGGTCAGCACCAGGTCGCTGGTGACCAGAAATCCGGCCCCGGCGACCTCCCCGCCCAGACCAAGGATCTGAACCATCGAGCGACTGAGATCCACCATCCACCTGGCCGGGCCCATTGCCTGACGTCTCTTGCCTGACTTTAACGCCTACCCAGCCGTATCAGCAGGGCACGGTCCGGCTCCTTCTGAGGGGGTCTTGCCCGCCGCACGGCCGCAGGCCAGGCTGAACCAGATAGATGATCATTCCAGAAGTCACCGGGAGCCGCGATGACACAAGACGCATCCGCCGATCCTCAGCCGGCTCCGCACACCCAGCGCAGGGAGATCGCCCGGTACCTGCTCAGCCGGGGGCTGGACGAGCAGACCCTCGCTCCCAGCGAGGAGACTCTGGACGTCGCCGCCGAGCAGACACTGTTCAGCCTGGTTCCCCCGGCTGCCGGGCCCTCGACGGTCCCCTCACCGGCCCAGCAGCCGCGTCCCGGCGCGGTTCCAGAG
>CALMAR010000082.1 GCA_937859855.1 uncultured Kineosporia sp. | reverse complement strand
CTCCAGTACCAGTTGGCTATACCGCCGTCTGTTGCATTTGGTCAGAATCGCAGACCGTTGATTTGATAAGGGAGTTCTTTATGAAAAGGTAGGCACGTACATGTGATATCCGTGGGTAGAGACTGATAATTCAGGACTGTCCGAACAATGCAGCACGCACCGGTCCTATCAAAGGGTTAGTAGGAATCGGCAGTTTGAAGGTTCCACGGGTCGGGAACGACACACAGGACGCCAAGTCCCATGAGACAACACAGGCCGATTTTGGTAGTCAATCTCATCTGAATCTTCCATAAGATTAAGACTGGGTAAGCGGCGAAGGCGAAATCCGATATAGCGGAGATGACTTTTTGAGTACTTAAGCATCGCAGGTTCATGTTTTGGGAAACAACATTCTCGACTCACTGGCTTGTGCAATAACAATTCTCTCTAGCTGACCCCTGGAGAAACACGATCCCTGCAGATTTGAATTCCAGGCCGCGTCAATAGGTCGGCACTGTATGATCCATAGGATGGTGATGATCACATTCGACAGTATCAGGAAGGCGATCGAGACATCGAGTGGTCTGATGAGCACTTTGGTGACAGGTATCCGCCTCAGAAAAAGGCATATAGAGACCTTAGTCCACATCAAGGTGGCAAATGTCTGGATCCATTCGCCATAAGCGTATTTACGGATCTCGATCAAATCCCACTTGGTGAGATAGTACTGTGGTCGCCCCAGGCCGTAGTGGAGTTGCACATGAACTAATCCATAGCCTATGACGTTCCCGAGCTAGGTAGAGTTAGCATCATTGCAATTGTGAGCTGTTAGATTAAGTAGTTGGCTATACAATGGCTAATAGAATGGTCCAATCGTCCCAGCCAATTATCTTGGTGATGCATCTTCTCACAATGATTCGCAGAGTCACGATGGCGATGGTGAAGGCTATCAAGACTGTAGTGTAGATTCTTATGGAGGTACCTTGATTTACGTCCCCCTCGGCAGGAGGTCCACCTGCTTCCATTGAGACCTGGTGGGAAAGGGCTCCCACGATTGACTCTTCGAATGTGTTGGACAGAAGGGGAAAGAAAAAAAGAATTCACGGAAAATGTGGAAAAATATTTGCGAACCTTTTATGAACCTGCTGAAGCTGACAAGAAGGGCTTACTCACACCATCAGATAGCTTGACATCGGATGATCTAAGTACTGCTCTTATGTATAGCCCTTCAGGCATTGTGCAATCATCTTCCGTAGGAAGGCAACAATCAATGGTGAGGGTGGTATTGAGAAGTCACATTGCCAGCACACTGACCACGGATAGCCTTCGTGAGGCATACGGAGTGACGCCCTGTTCTCAACATGAAACTGCGATGTGCCGGCGCCATTTCTGGATCGACGTATCGTAGGTTAGAAAGCTCGCTTAGAGAATCCTAGAGGACTTTGTCGTGAAAGATCGACGTCAGCTTCACAAGGCTGAAGGATTGGCTAAAGGGTGGAGAGGACCGCTTCGGAGAAATAGGGCGAATGGGAAGCGGGCGGGCAGTTGGCATTGACACTTGAGCCATGGGGCCGTGATATAACAGCCTCACAGCACCGGCGATGCTCTTTGAGCTTAGCGATTGAAATGCGTAAGATGGGCTTGCAAGCAGCCAGGCTGTGAGAGTATGAGGCTGACCTATGCGGATTTGCGGCTCTGTACTGGCTGATGGCTGCGAGGCTACTGCTTCTTACCGTCTGTCTCGTTGAATGTCATCAAAGCGCCTAGCCTGCGGTTTATTAGGCGGATAAGCCATGCCACGCACGCGGTCTATCTAGGTAGCTGCATATTTTCGATGCAACCATAGCAAGGCGATCCAAACGCCATTTCAGCCACCCGTTGTTCGCGGAGATTTTATATTACTCATATTAGGTCCGATTCCTGACAGCGCTCATCCAATGGTAGTGTAGTTTTTTTCATTTTCTCCCGTTTCACACAAGTCTAGATTTTCTGCAGCATTGGGCCGCGAAATGTAGATAGTGTCATAATTTAAAAGGCCTTACAGGGACTCAGCCCCTTAGCTCACCTAAATATTGAGGATTAGCACAACGTAGCTTAAAAGCACCGAGAGTGTCTTGGAGACTCAGGACATCAGGAGCGGGCCCCCTTGTGGGGTAGGCGTGCATGCCTGTTGTCCGGACTGTAGAGCCCATCAAGGATCTAGAGGCATCATCCTGGGGACACTTTTTCTTTCATGAGAATAGATACGAATGCACCAGCCTCTTTTTTCCTTGAGAAAACATAGGACGCCATATACTTCGACAAATCTGCAGGCTATGCTGTACAGTAGCCATCGGCTGATCAAGTCTTGACCATTACATAAGCAATTTCCCCACCACTTGAGGTGTTGAGTAATCGCCATCGTGATCTACGCCAAGGATGAGAGAAAATTCTGCACACGCTAAGAGTATATGTACAAGTGTAACTTCACTACCCACAATACAGATATCAACGAGCCAGAAGCTATTAGCTCAAATACAAACATTCCCTTCCAGTACTGGGGCGTGGGGGGGTGGGGGGGGCTGGGGGGCCCGCCGGGCCCCCCCCGGCCCACGACATCGAGATCGTCCACACCGAGCTGATTCTCGCCGACCTGCAGACCCTGGAGAAGGCCGTTCCCCGGTTGGAGAAGGAGGTCAAGGGCCGCAGGACCGATCGCGCCCTGCTCGAAGCCGCCACCGCCGCACAGGCTCTGCTGGAGACCGGGACGACGCTGCACGCCGGCGCCGCCGGAGCCGGGATCGACGTCGCGCAGCTGCGCGAGCTGTCCCTGATGACGGCCAAGCCGATCGTGTACGTCTTCAACGTGGACGAGGACGGCCTGACCGACACCGGCCTGCACGACAAGATGCGCGCGCTGGTCGCCCCGGCCGACTGCGTCTTCCTCGACGCCAAGCTCGAGTCGGAGCTGGTCGAGCTGTCCGACGACGAGGCGGCAGAGCTGCTGGAGAGCGTGGGCCAGACCAGGTCGGGCCTGGACCAGCTGGCCGAGATCGGTTTCCACACGCTGGGTCTGCAGACCTACCTGACCGCCGGCCCGAAGGAGTCGCGGGCCTGGACGATCCACCGGGGCTGGACGGCGCCCCAGGCCGCCGGGGTGATCCACACGGACTTCCAGCGCGGCTTCATCAAGGCCGAGGTGGTCGGCTACGGCGACCTGGTGGACGCCGGGTCGACGGCCGAGGCGAGATCCCGTGGCAGGGTGCGGATCGAGGGCAAGGACTACGTGATGGCCGACGGCGACGTCGTCGAGTTCCGGTTCAACGTCTGAGTCCGCAGGCTCGTCGGGAGGCCGCCGATCTCGGCCACCGTCCCCTGCCTCCGGCAACGGGCACCTGCGACACGGTGATCGGCGCTGCCACCTGATCCGGTTCCGCCTCAGGGTGGGACGCCGCTTCGGCTCAGGCCAGCAGGTCGTCCAGAGCCGCCCAGGGATCGCTGATCTCGGGGCCGTGACCGAACAGCATGCGAGCCCCGCGCAGGCTGCGGAGCCGTTCCAGCGACCGTTCGGCCTGCGCGGCGTCGGCCGTGAAGCGCGCCGGGCCCCGGACCAGCGCACCGTCCACCACGCCCAGGCTGTCACCGACGAGCAGGACGCCGCGGCTCTCGTCGACCAGGCTGGTGTGCCCCGCCGTGTGCCCCGGGGTCGCGAACGCCCGCAACGTGCCTGCGGTGGCACCGTCCTGCAGTGGCCGCGCGCCGTCCACGCCGTCCAGCGGGTTCGCCAGAAGGGCTGCCGAGGGGGCCATCTCGCGCACGCGACCGAGCCCGCCGGTGTGGTCGGGGTGACCGTGGGTGATCACGACCTCGGTGACGTCGTCCCACCAGGCACCTGCCCGGGCAAGCGCCTCCTCGAGTGCGCGCCCGGCGGCGTCCATGCCCGTGTCGACGAGGATCAACCCCGTGTCGTGAGGCACCAGGTAGGCCCGGACGTCGATCGTCACCGGTTCCGGTCCCAGCGTGCCCGCGGGGACGACATGCACCATCGGGATCTCGACGACGTCCGCGGTCACCCCGCCAGCTTAGTGAGTCCTGCTGGGCGAGGTGCGCCTGCTCGGCCGGTGAAACCCAGCGGGTCACACGTCCTGCGGGATCCGGGCGAAACTGCGGAACCACGAGCCCTGATGGGTCAACTCGCCGCGGTCCCGCTCGACCAGGACGCCGTACTCGCGCCCGTCCAGGGAGAACTCCACCCGCTCACCGCCACGCAGCTCGAAGGTGACGAAGTAGTCCGTCGAGATCGATCGACGCCCGTGTGCCTGCTGGCGCTTCGCCACGACCGTCGCCGGCTCGGTCAGCTGCGGCGACCGCCGGTTCCGCCGCCACCGCAGGATGGCGATCGCCGCCGTCAGGGTCACCGTGCCGAACAGCAGGACGACCACCAGAACGATCCCGACCGCCACGATCACGAACTTGACCACGACGTTCCTCCGGCTTCCCCGCCCGAATCCCTGCCCGACGCCGCCAGGGCGAATCCGACCGCGGCGACAGCGGGCAGCATCAGCAACCCGATGGAGAGCAACCCTGCCAGCATCGCCAGCACCAGCATCACGGCGACCCCGACGATCAGGGGTTGTCCGCCGACGCCGGCCGCAGCCAGGCAGAGGGCCAGTTCGGCGATGCCCAGGAACGCGACGTACCACCATGCCGGCCCGTCGTCCGCGCCGCGAAGCACGAGCAGGTAGACCCCGAGGTATCCGACGATCCACAGGGCGGCCGCCACCAGGCTCCAGCGACGCATCGAACCCCTCTCAGTGCTTCTGGATCACCCGTTGCGGACGACCCTCCTGCCAGACCGTGATATCCAGGTGGTCGCCGGTCACCTCGACGGACGACGCGCCGGCCACGTCCACTCGGAAGAAGTCCGCGAACGTCTCCCCGCGCAGATCGAAACCCGAGCTCTGGTAGAGGAACTCGGCGTAGCGGCGGTGCAGTGCCTGATCCTGCACGTCCTGGACCGTGCCCCAGATCTTGGCGTCGCCGTCGCCGACGCGGGTGTCCACGGTCGCGGTGTGCAGAGTGAACCGCGGGTCCCGGCGGAGGTCGCGGAACTTCGAGGTGTCGGGCATGCCGTGCAGCCACAGCTCGCCCTCGAAGAATTGGGGCTCCATCGGGCTGATCCGCGGGAAGCCGTCCGGCCGGTTGGTGCCGAGCATGCACAGGTTCCCGGTCGCGGTGTGCCGGCGCACGAAGATCTCGGCGATCCGCGGCGCGGAGCCGGCGAACTGCCTCCAGGTGGCCATGGGGACGACCATAGGCCTCAGCCGCGCAGGCGGTCACGGATGGACCGGTGCCCGATGTGCCAGCCCTTCGACTCCGCGCACCAGTACCAGCTCATCGCACCGGGTTCGAGCCCCTCGGACCGCTCGATCTCGCGTGCGGCGGCGATCGCGGAGCCCTCGCTGGCATGCACCGACTTGTTGTGCACGGGACAGGGCAGCCGGTGGTTCGCCGGTCGCCAGCGCTTCGCCATGCGTCGATCCTGCCTGACCGGCAGAGTGGGATCACGACGGGCCGCGCGGATCAGAGCTGGGCGCCGACCAGGGAGCCGACCAGGTAGGTCACGCCCATCGCGAGCAGGCCGACACCGACGTTGCGGACCACGGCCGGGCGCTGCGCGGCCGAGCCGAGCCGGGCGCCCGCGGCACCTGTCAGTGCCAGCGCCACCGCGACCGACGACACGCACAGCGGAACCCGCACCGGGTGCGGCGTCAGGATCAGGAGCAGCGGCAGCGCGGCTCCGAGGGTGAAAGCCAGCAGCGAGGTCCACGCCGCCTGCCAGGGGCTGTTCAGCGCGTCCGGGTCTATGCCCAGCTCGACCTCGGCGTGCGCGGCGAGCGCGTCGTGGTCGGTCAGCTGCGTCGCCACCTCGTGGGCCAGGTCGGCGGTCAGCCCCCGCTGCTGGTACAGGGCGGCGAGCTCGGCCAGCTCCTCGTCGGGCATGTGCGCCAGCTCCCAGCGCTCCTTGCGCAGCAGCGCCCGCTGGGTGTCGCGCTGGGTGCTGACCGACACGTACTCGCCGCCGGCCATCGACAGCGCTCCCGCCACCAGGCCGGCCAGGCCGGCGGTGAAGATCGTGGCCCGGTCACCGGTGGCCCCGGCCACGCCGACCACGATGCCGGCCACGGAAACGATCCCGTCGTTGGCGCCCAGCACCCCGGCTCGCAACCGGTTCAGCCGATCGCCGACGTCCCCGTGGTGCTGCTCGTGCGCGTGCTGCTCGGTGCCGCCCATCAGGCCAGGATCATCTCAGGGCGTGCAGATGCACAGCTCGTTGCCCTCGACATCGGCCAGAACCCACCAGGCCGGGGCGAACTCGTCGGTGACCAGGCGGCCCCCCGCGGCGAGCGTCTCCTCCAGCCGGCGGGCCGCCTGCCCGGCGCTCAGGTGGACGTCGAGGTGGAACCGGCCGCGCCCGGTCCGGGGCGGGTCCATCGCCTGGAACCACAGCACCGGGCCGGCGCCGTCCGGGTGGTGCAGCTCCGAGCGCATCGCACCGTCGGTCTCCTCCGGGTCCTGCACCGCGACGTAGCCGAGGCCGACCCGCCAGAACTCGCGCACCGCCTCGGCATCCACCACGTCGAGCGCAATCTCAACCCGCGCCGGCGGGTCCACCACGGCGGCGGAGGCCTCGGCGGCCAGCTCGAGGATGCGCCGGGCCAGCGCGACGTCCAGTTCGGTCACCCCGCCCTCGGAGTGCGTGGAGAGGGTGAAAGTCACCGATCGCCAACGGATGTCGACATCCGGGTGGTGTTGCATGCCCTCCGCGGCACCGCCGACCGCACCGACCAGCCGGAGCGCCTCGGGGAACGACGGCGCCTCGACCCGCAGGCGCAGCTCGTCCAGGGCCCCGCGGTGCACCCCGGGGAGGTCGGCGAGGGCCAGCCGGATCTGTGCGGAGCTCATCCGTTCGGGCATGGCATCACCGTGGCCCGGGACGCCGGATCGGGCAAGCCGTGATCGTGTGGCAGGCTCGCCCGGTGGAGGATCGGCAGCTCGTCGTGGGCGCGGCGATCGTCGACGACCTCGTGCACCCGCGCACCCTGCTCGCCGCGCGCCGGACAGAACCGCCGCGGCTGGCCGGTGGCTGGGAACTGCCCGGCGGCAAGGTCGAGCCGGGCGAGGCCGCGGTGGACGCCCTGCACCGCGAGCTGGCCGAGGAGCTCGGCATCAAGGTCGAGCTGGGCGAGGAACTGCCCGGCCCGGACGCCGGTGCCTGGCCGATGCAGCCGATCTACCTGATGCGGGTCTGGCTGGCCCGGGTGAGCGACGGGGTGCCCGCACCGATCGAGGACCACGACGCCGTCCGGCTGCTCGGGCCGGGGCAGTGGCTGGACGTCGCGTGGTTGCCCGCCGACGTCCCGATCGTCCACGCGCTGCTGTCCCGTTTCGGTGCCTGAGCGCGCGCACCCGTAGACTGGTCGACGTCCCCCGCCCTCTTTGGAAAGTTCCGGCATGCCTACCCGCACCCGCGACGACCTGCGCAACGTCGCGATCGTCGCCCACGTCGACCACGGCAAGACCACCCTCGTCGACGCCATGCTCTGGCAGACCGGCTCGTTCGGCGAGCACCAGCACGTCGACGAGCGCGCGATGGACAGCAACGACCTGGAGCGGGAGAAGGGCATCACGATCCTGGCCAAGAACACCGCCGTGCGGTGGCAGGGTCCCTCGGCTCCCGAGGGCGGCGTCACGTTCAACATCATCGACACCCCGGGCCACGCCGACTTCGGCGGCGAGGTGGAGCGCGGGCTGTCCATGGTGGACGCCATCGCGCTGCTGGTGGACGCCTCCGAGGGACCGCTGCCGCAGACCAGGTTCGTGCTGCGCAAGGCCCTGCAGGCACACCTGCCGGTGATCCTGGTGGTGAACAAGGTGGACCGCCCGGACGCCCGGATCGCGGAGGTCGTGGACGAGACCTACGAGCTTTTCATGGACCTGGTCGACGGGACCGGCGTCGACCCGGACACCGTCCTGGACTTCCCGATCGTGTACGCCTCGGCGCGGGCCGGCCGGGCCTCGCTGAACCGGCCCGAGAACGGCGGCATGCCCGACAGCGACGACCTGGAGCCCCTGTTCCGCACCATTCTGGACACCGTGCCGCCGCCGTCCTACGACGACAAGCTGCCGCTGCAGGCGCACGTCACCAACCTGGACGCCTCGCCGTTCCTCGGCCGGCTGGCGCTCTGCCGGGTGCACAGCGGGACCATCCGCAAGGGGCAGCAGGCGGCCTGGTGCCGCCGGGACGGCTCGATCCAGCGGGTGAAGATCACCGAGCTGCTGCTGACCAGGGCGCTGGAGCGGACCTCGGCGGAGGAGGCCGGCCCGGGCGACATCATCGCCGTGGCCGGGATCCCGGAGATCACCATCGGCGAGACCCTGGCCGACCCGGAGGACCCCCGCCCGCTGCCGCTGATCACGGTGGACGAGCCGGCCATCTCGATGACCATCGGCGCGAACTCCTCGCCGCTGGCCGGCCGGACCACGAAGGGCACCAAGGTCACCGCCCGCCTGATCAAGGACCGGCTGGACCGGGAACTGGTCGGCAACGTCTCGATCCGGGTGCTGCCGACGCAGCGGCCGGACACCTGGGAGGTGCAGGGCCGCGGCGAGCTGGCCCTGGCGATCCTGGTCGAGACGATGCGCCGCGAGCAGTTCGAGCTGACCGTCGGCAAGCCGCAGGTGGTCACCCGCACGGTGGACGGCGCGCTGCACGAGCCGTTCGAGCGGCTGACGATCGACGCACCCGAGGAGTACCTGGGCGCGGTGACCCAGCTGCTCGCCGTCCGCAAGGGCCGGATGGAGCAGATGGTCAACCACGGGACGGGCTGGGTCCGGATGGAGTTCCTGGTGCCCTCGCGCGGCCTGATCGGCTTCCGCACCGAGTTCCTCACCGACACCCGCGGCACCGGCATCGCGCACGCCACCTTCGAGGGCTACGAGTCCTGGGCCGGAGACATCAAGACCCGCCCGTCCGGCTCGCTGGTCTCCGACCGGGCCGGCGCCGTGACCGCCTTCGCGATCACCAACCTGCAGGAGCGGGGCACGCTCTTCGTCGAGCCCACCCAGGTCGCCTACGAGGGCATGATCGTCGGTGAGAACTCCCGGGCCGACGACATGGACGTGAACATCACCAAGGAGAAGAAGCTCTCGAACATGCGCTCGTCCACCTCGGACGAGTTCGAGCGGCTGATCCCGGCGCGCAAGCTGTCGCTGGAGCAGAGCCTGGAGTTCTGCCGGGACGACGAGTGCGTGGAGGTGACGCCGGAGTCGGTCCGGCTGCGCAAGGTCGTGCTGCCGGCCGTGGACCGGGCCAAGGCGCAGGCCAGGGCCAAGCGGGGCTGACCCGCCCGGCGCAGCGCCCTTGCGCAGCGTTCCGAGCGGGTGACGGCGCGTAGAGTTTGCCGGGTGAGGAGCCCCCGAGCGGCCGCAGCC
>CALMAR010000081.1 GCA_937859855.1 uncultured Kineosporia sp. | reverse complement strand
GCCCGCCGAGCGCCGCGCGCGCGGTTCCCCCCCGGCCTTCCCCCGGCGGTCGGGGGCGGGGCGGGACGGGGCGCCGGTCCGGCGGCCGATCCGGCTGACCCGCCGGGTCCGGCACGACTGGCGGGACATCCGGCTCACCCAGGCGCCCCACGGTGGCGGCGCGCGGCTGAGCATGCCCGCCGGGGTCCACCTCGACTGCGGTTCCAGCGCTAAGGCGTACGCCGCCGACCGCTGCGCCGAGCTGGTCGCGGACAGCCTGGGCGCCGGCGTGCTGGTCAGTCTCGGCGGTGATCTGGCCGTGGCCGGTGCGGCGCCGCGCGGTGGCTGGCAGGTGCTGGTTCAGGACGGCGACGCCGAACCGCCGGCCACGGTCTCCTTGTTCTCCGGAGCGCTGGCGACGTCCAGCACACTGAGCCGGACCTGGCGCCAGCGGGCCGGAGCGGGCACCCGGACCGTGCATCACATCCTCGATCCCGGCACCGGTGAGCCGGCCCCGGCGGTCTGGCGCACCGTCTCGGTGGTGGCCGGCACCTGCGCCGAGGCCAACATGCTGGCCACCGCGTCCATCGTGCGCGGGGCGGCGGCGGTGCAGATGTTGCTGGACGCCGGGACACCGGCCCGGCTGATCGGCCAGGATGCCCGGCCAGTGCTGCTGAACGGCTGGCCGGTCGGCCAGCGTGAGGCAGCCTGATGACGACCGAAGCGCTCTGGTACCTGGCGCGAGCCAGCGGTGCCGTCACCCTGATCCTGATCACCCTGACCGTCGCGCTCGGCATCAGCACCCGGTCCGGGCGTTCGCTGGGCGGCCTGACCGGCCGGTCCCGGCTGGTGGTTGCCTCAGTGCACCGCAGCACGTCGCTGCTGGCGGTCGTGTTCCTCGGCATCCACGTGACCACCCTGCTCTTCGATCCCTACGCTCAGCTCAAGCTGATCGATCTGGTGCTGCCGTTGCGTTCCAGCTACCGGCCCGCGTTCGTCGGGCTGGGTGCGCTGGCCCTGGATCTGGTGATCGCCATCGTGGCGACCAGCCTGATCCGTGACCGGCTCGGGCGCCGGGCCTGGCGGGCGGTGCATCTGGCTGCCTACGGGCTGTGGCCGGTTGCCCTGCTGCATGGAATCGGCTCGGGCACGGACAGCACCACCGCCTGGATGCTGAGCACCGACATCGCGTGTGTGGCTCTGGTTCTGGGGGCGCTGGTGACCCGCAGGACGGCGCCTTCTTCAGTTCCAGCGCCCGCGCCGGGGCGGCTGGATCGCCCAGTCAGCGCCATGGCCCGAGGAGGTCCGCGATGACGGTCATGATTCCGCGCCCCGCCGCTTCCGAGCTGGTGGCAGGCCTCTTCGCTGCTCAGGCGCCCGATCTGCAGGCGCACCTGATGGCCTACGGCCCCCTGCCAGTGCTCAGCCCGGCGGCGGTGCTGGACGAACTGGAGCGCTCCGGGCTGACCGGCCGAGGCGGTGCGGGCTTTCCGGCGTCCATCAAGGTCCGCGCGGTAGCCGCCGGATCGCGCGGGCGGGCGATCGTGGTGGGTAACGGCGCCGAAGGTGAGCCGGCCAGCGACAAGGACCGGCAACTGCTGGTCCGCGCCCCGCACCTGGTACTCGACGGCCTGCGGCTGGCCGCCCTGGCCACCGGTGCGGCCCGGGCCTGCCTGTATGTCCGGCCCGATGCGGTGAGCAGTGTCCGCCAGGCGCTGGCGGCCCGGCCGGACCTGGACGGGCTGGCGGTGCACGTGTCCGAGGCGCCGGCCACTTTCGTCGCCGGGCAGGAGAGCGCCGTGGTCTCCCGGCTGTCGGGAGGGTCTGCGCTGCCGCGGTTTTCGCGTCAGCGGGTGAGCATCCGGGGCGTCGACGATCGGCCGACCCTGGTGCAGAACGTGGAGACCCTGGCCCACCTGGCTCTGATCGCCCGCCGTGGCGGTGACTGGTACGCCAGCCTGGGTGTGCCCGGGTCAACCGGTTCTTTCCTGGCCACGGTGCATCCGGTGTGGTCAGAAGGCCAGCCGCAGGCGCCGGCCGTTTGGGAGGTGCCGCACGGCACGTCGCTGGCTGACCTGCTCGGCCGAGCGGCCTCAGTACCAGTCGGGCAACTGGACGCCGTGCTGGTCGGCGGCTATCACGGCAGCTGGCTGCGGCTGCCGCAGGCGCTGCCCGTCCCGCTGTCCCGCGACGGGCTGTCGGCTCTGGGTGCTTCGGTGGGCGCGGGCGTGATCATCCCGATCACGTCGTCCAGCTGCGGCCTCCAGCTGACTGCCCGGATCGTGAAGTATCTGGCTGCTCAATCGGCCCGTCAGTGCGGCCCCTGCCGATTCGGGCTACCCCAACTGGCCCAGCAGATGGCCGACCTGGCCGCCGGAAAGGCTGGCCCGGCTGAACTCTCGGCGCTGCGGGGGACGGCTGGGCTGGTGGCCGGACGAGGGGCCTGCAGCCATCCGGACGGCACCGTGCGCCTGATTCGCAGTGCGCTGACCGTGTTCGAGCCGGACATCGTGCTGCACGGCCATGGCCGTTGCCTGGCCCGGGCTGGCCATACCGGAGGCTGGCTGTGAACGCCCGAACCGGTTCGGCTGCAACCACTTTGATGATTGACTGGACCGCTTGCGACGGCCGTGGCCTGTGCCGGGAACTGCTGCCCGAGCTGCTGGAGGCCGATCCCTGGGGTTACCCCCGAGCCCGAACCGGTGCGGCCGGGGCACCCGGAGCGGGTGTGCTCACTCCGGTCCCGGACGCCCTGACCGGCCCGGCTCGCAAGGCGGCCGGCCTGTGCCCCGTGCTGGCCCTGCGTCTGGCCCCCCGCTGACCGAGGTGCTCGAACCCGGGTCGATGGGCCCGGATTAGCATGTCCTTCACCTCGTCATAGTCCGTCTCTCAAGGAGTTCCCGCTGATGGCCCTGCCATTCGACGACGATCCGAAACTGGCCGCCTACGCCCATCCCCAGCGGCTGGTGACCACTGGCTGGCTGGCCAAGAACCTGGGCACTCAGGGTCTGGTGGTGGTGGAGAGCGACGAGGACGTGCTGCTCTACGACACCGGTCACATCCCGGGCGCGGTCAAGGTGGACTGGCACACCGAGCTGAACGATCAGGTCACCCGGGATTACCTCGACGGCGAGCATTTCGCGAAACTGTTGAGCGAGAAGGGTATTGGCCGCGACGACACGGTGGTCATCTACGGTGACCGGAACAACTGGTGGGCCGCCTATGCGCTCTGGGTGTTCTCCCTGTTCGGCCATCCGGACGTCCGGCTGCTGGACGGCGGGCGCGCGGCCTGGATCGCCGAGGACCGCGAGCTGACCACCGAGGTGCCGCGCCGTGAGCCTGCCAGCTACCCGGTGATCGAGCGGGACGACGCCACCATCCGGGCGTTCAAGGAGCAGGTCCAGGATCATCTCGGGCAGCCGCTGGTGGATGTGCGCTCCCCGGCTGAGTACTCCGGCGAGACCACGCACATGGCCGATTATCCGCAGGAGGGCGTTCTGCGCGGCGGCCACATTCCGGGCGCGGCCAGCATCCCATGGGCCCGGGCGGCGGGCGAGGATGGCCGATTCAAGAGCCGCGCAGACCTGGAGGCCATCTACCAGCAGGAACAGGGTCTGGAGCCTGGCGACGACGTGATCGCCTACTGCCGGATCGGCGAGCGCTCCAGCCACACCTGGTTCGTGCTCACCCATCTGCTCGGGTTCCAGCGAGTCCGCAACTATGACGGTTCATGGACCGAATGGGGCAACAGCGTCCGGGCCCCGATCGCCAAGGGCACCGGCCGCGGTTAAGGATCGGCCCGGCAGCAGCCGATAGAGGTGCGTGACAGCCGAGCACCGCGGCCGGGAGGTCTCCGAAGCCGAACGGCTGGCCGAGCTCGACGCCTACCAGGTGCTGGACACCGAGCCCGAGCGAGCCTTCGACGAACTGGTCCGCACCGCCGCCCTGATCGCTGACACCCCCTCCGCTGCGATCAGCCTGGTGGCGGAGGAACGGCAGTGGTTCAAGGCCTGCCTGGGCCTGACCGGGCCGGGTACATCGCGCGACCGGGCGTTCTGCGACCTGGTGGTGCAGGACGACGCCGAGCTGGTGGTTGAGGACGCTCGCGTGCATCCGGTGCTCTCGCACAATCCGGACGTCGTGGCCGGACCGGAATTCCGCTTCTATGCGGGCTTTCCACTCCGCACTCCGGCCGGTGCCGTGCTGGGCACGCTGTGCGTTATCGACCAGCAGCCGCGCTCGATCTCCGAACAGCAGCTCGAAGTGCTGCGGGTGCTGACCGACCAGGTGATGGCCCGGTTGCAGCTGCGGCGGGAGCTGATCGAGCGCGACCAGCTGATCGTCGAGCGGCAGGCCGCTTTCGACCAGCTGGCCGAGTCCGAGCGGCGCGCCCGGGCCCTGGCCGACGAGGCGGTGGCGGCCAGCACGGCCAAGTCGGCCTTTCTGGCCACCATGAGCCCCGAGATCCGGACCCCGATGAACGCCGTGATCGGGATGACCGGGCTGTTGCTCAGCACCGACCTGACCGCCGAGCAGCGGGATCTGCTGGAGACCGTGCGAGCCAGCGGCGACCAGCTGCTGGCCGTGATCAACGACGTCCTCGACTTCTCCAAGGTGGAAGCCGGTGATCTCGCCCTGGAACACCGGCCGTTCGACCTGCGTGAGCTGGCCGAAGGCACGATGGCTCAGTTCGCGGGGTCCTCGCACGGGCTGGACCTGATCTCCCACGTCGATGAGAGCTGCCCGGTCCGGCTGGCCGGCGACGTCACCCGGCTGCGCCAAGTGCTGTCCAACCTGGTCGGCAACGCGATCAAGTTCACCGCCAGGGGCGAGGTGCTACTGCGGGTCAAGGCGGAGGAACGAGCAGGCGGACAGGTGAAACTGCTGTTTCAGGTCCGCGACACCGGGATCGGCATCCCGGCGCACAGCCTGAGCCGGCTGTTCACCTCGTTCAGTCAGGTCGATTCCTCGATCACCCGGATGTACGGCGGCACCGGTTTGGGGCTGGCCATCAGCAAGGCACTGGTCAAAGCGATGGGCGGTGACATCTGGGTCAATTCAGTGCCGGGAGCCGGCTCCACCTTCAGCTTCACCGTGCTGACCGGCATGGACGCCAGCCTGCCGGACGCGCAGCCGGGCGCGATCTCCCCGGCGACGCTGCGGGCCGCCCTCTCTGCCCGCCGGGTTCTGATCGTGGACGACAACGCAACCAACCGCCGGATCCTCAAGCTGCAGCTGTCCAGCTACGGGGTCCTGACCGAGGCGGCCGGCACCCCGATGGAGGCGCTGGCCCTCTTGACCAGCTCGGCCAGGCACTTCGACCTGGCGATCCTGGACCTGGCCATGCCCGTGCTGGACGGCGTCCAGCTGGCCTCCGCGATCCGGCGGCTACCGCGCTGGCAGCAGCTACCGCTGGTGCTGCTGTCGAGCCTGGGACGCCGGTTGGGCCAGGACGAGGTGCTGTTCGCCGCGGTGCTGACCAAGCCCGTTCGCAGCGGCGCCCTGCTGCAGACCTTGGCCGCGGTGCTCAACGGCGATCAGGCGCCGGACCCGGTGGCCGGGTCCAGCCCATCAGCCCGGCCGTCATCCGGGCGTGCGGCGGTGCCGGAGCCCAGTCCAGGATGGGACGATGAGCCGGCCGGGATGCGGGTACTGCTCGCCGAGGACAACGACGTCAACCAGAAGGTGGGGCGTCTGATGCTGGCCAAGCTGGGCTGCCAGGTCGACATTGTGAATAACGGTGAGCAGGCGCTGCAGGCGGCCCAGCGGACCAGCTACGACGTGATCCTGATGGACGTGCACATGCCGGTGATGGACGGCCTGGAGGCCACCCGCCGGATCCGGGCTGATCTGGCCGCCGACCGGCAGCCGCGGATCATCGCGCTGACCGCCTCGGTGACCACGGACGATCGTCAGGCCTGCGAGGCGGCGGGCATGGACGGCTATCTGCCCAAGCCGGTCCGGCCCAGCGAACTCGCCGCGGCGTTGTCCGTTCCTTCTGGTCACCGCAGCTGACGGGTATCCCTTTCGGGCCACGTGCCCGCTAATGTCGCTCAGGGATGCATACGTCGGTGAGGAGTCATGGACCCGCTACTGCTGGCAGGACTGCTCGCCGCACTCGTCGTCGTCCCGCTGGTCCTGATCGCGTTCTGCTACCTGGTCGGCCGAATATTCTCCGCGCCACCGCATTTCGGCGCCGTCCTGTTCCTGATGCTGTTCGGGATCGGGCTCCTGTTCTGCGCTGCCGGGTTCCTGCGGGCCGGTCAGCCGTCCCAGGCGAC
Organism: uncultured Kineosporia sp.; assembly: GCA_937859855.1. The sequence continues at coordinate 6,595 of CALMAR010000081.1, read as the reverse complement.
TGTCACTGGCAGGAACGACCCGATCGTGGTGACCGGCTCCCGGGTCGCCCGGCAGCAGTTCTCCCTCAGCGTGTCGGTCCCCGGCTCGGGCCCCCGGGTCATCTCGGTGCCGGCCCGGATCTTCGACCGTACCCACCGAGGCGATCAGATCGGGGTGCGGACCGGTTCAGTGCTGGGCTGGAAACTGGCCCGGGTGCAGAGCGAGCGGATCACCGACCTCGTTCCGCTCGGCTGCCTGATCGGTGCTGGGCTGGTGGTGCTGTTCACCGCGCTGGCCGCGACCTCGCGGCGGGCCCGGGCACCCGCCGTGCTGCTCCTGCTCAGCGCGCTGATCGCTGTCGCCGTGCAGCCGGCGATCGAGGCCCTCCCGCCCAGCGCAGCGACCGCCGATGTGACCGGCACGGTGACTGGGGTGAGCCGGGTCGGGCCGTCCGGCGTGGCGTCCACCGGCCTCGCCGGATACCTGCGCGGGCCGTTCAGCATCGATCGGCGCTGGATGTGGAGCGGCCAGGCACCGCTGCGGTTCGTTGCGGTCAGCTTCACCCCAGCGGGAGGGACGGAGCCGGTCACGGCGGTGGACGTCGCGGCCGGTTCGGCCGCTGGCCGGGAAGCACCGATCGGCCGGGCCGTCCAGGTCAGGTATCTGACCGCTGATCCGCACCGGATCACCGTGCCAGGCAGCCGGGCCGGGCATTCGGCCGGGATCCTGCTGGCGGTGCTGGGCGGGCTCGAACTGCTGGTCCTGCTGGCCGGGGTGATGATCTGGCGGGTGGCCGCTGTCCGGCGCCGGCGCCGGGCCAACCGGCAGATCACGCTGAACCGGGACGTGAACCAGGCGATCGCGCTGAGCACGCGCCGTGAGTACCAGCTGCAGCCCGAGTCGGCCGCTGAGCAGACCCGGCCGCTGGCCCCGGTCATGGATGAGCCGGTACAGCCTGAACCGCCACCCAGTCCCCCTTCTTCGGGCTACCAGCCGTTCTGAGCGCCGGTGGCTTCGCCGGGCTCAGCCGGTGGCTCTGTGATGGGATGACATGATGACCTCCGGCTCGGCAGGCATAGGCCTGCGCAGCGAACGCGGGCCGGTGCTGATCGCGATCATGCTGAGTACCTCGCTGATCGCCCTCGATGCCACCATCCTGGCCACCGCCGTCCCCTCGGTGGTTCGTGATCTGGGCGGTTTCAGCCAGTTCCCATGGCTGTTCTCGATCTATCTGCTGGCGCAGGCGGTGACCACCCCGATCTATGGCAAGCTGGCCGACCTGTTCGGCCGGAAACCGTTGATGATGCTGGGCATTGCCCTGTTCGTCGGTGGCTCGCTGTTGTGCGGCATCGCCTGGAGCCTGCCCGCACTGATCGCCTTCCGGGCGGTGCAGGGTGTGGGTGCTGGCGCCGTCCAGCCGATCGGGATCACCATCGCCGGGGACATCTACACCGTCGCCGAGCGAGCGCGGGTACAGGGTTATCTGGCCGCGGTGTGGGGTGTGTCGTCCGTGGCCGGGCCGACTCTTGGTGGCGTGTTCTCGGACTACCTGTCCTGGCGGTGGATCTTCTTCGTGAACCTGCCGCTGGGGGCGCTGGCGGCGTGGCTGCTGCTGAGGGGCTTCGAGGAGCGAATCAGCCGCGGCCGCCCTTCGATCGACTACGCCGGCGCGGCCACGCTCTGCGCCGGCCTGTCGCTGCTGATCATGGCACTGCTGGAGGGTGGGGTGGCCTGGTCGTGGGTGTCCGGCTGGAGTGTGGGCGTGACCACCGCCGGGCTGCTGCTGCTGGTGGTGTTCGGGCTGGTGGAGCGCCGGGCGTCCGCGCCGATCCTGCCCGGGTGGCTGTTCACCCGCCAGGTCCTGGTCACCGGCAATCTGGTCGCCTTCTTCGTGGGCGCCATCCTGCTCGGACTGACCTCTTACGTCCCGCTCTTCGTGCAGAGTGTGCTGGGCTTCAACGCCCTGATCGCGGGATTCACGGTGGCCGCGCTGAGCCTGGGCTGGCCGTTGTCGGCCACCTTCGCCGGCCGCATCTACCTGCGGGCCGGATTCAAGGCCACCGCCCTGCTGGGCTCGGTGCTGGCGGCCGCTGGGGGAGTGCTGATCACGCTGGTGGGATCGTCCACGCCGGTGATCAGGGTGGGCGCAATCTGCTTCCTGATCGGGGCCGGCCTCGGCCTGGTCAACTCCCCGGTGCTGATAGCGGTGCAGTCCTCGGTCGGCTGGGCCCAGCGCGGGGTGGCCACCGGCACCAACCTGTTCGCGCGCTCGCTGGGCAGTGCCGTCGGCGTGGCGGTCTTCGGTGCGATCGCGAACGCCTCACTGGCTGGGCGGCCAGAAAGCAATCGGACGGCGCTGTCCGGCGCGGCGCATCTGGTCTTCCTGGCCACCGCTGTCTGCAGCGGGCTGCTCACCCTGGCGGTGCTGAGCATGCCGCCCCGCCGAGCCACCGTCCTGGATACCACGGGCCTGCCCACCCCCGTCCCAGCCGCCGGGCCAGAAACTCGCTGATCAGCCGAGACCTCCGGTTCTACAGTCGAATTTACGGAGCGAGCGGGGCCAAGCCGGTGAATCTCAGGTAACCCGCGTGATTGACCGGACGATCTCAGTTAGAATCGCCGGAACCGGACAACTGGGCCATGGCGGAAGGCGGTACATGACCATCATCGGAGCGCCGGAAGCAGTGGCCAGCGCCGATCTGGCCCAGCATTCGGCCGCCTGGCTGGACCTGAAGAGCGCCGCTACCGAGCTACAGCCACTGCAGGCCAAGGACGGCAGCATCCCGGATCCAGGCATGCATCTGCGCGCAGCCGCCTGTGTGGCCGAGATCATCGCCGGCGTCCAGGCCCTTGCTCCGGCCTTCGTGCACGACGCCGGTTACCTCGAGGCTCTGATGGCCGACCTTCAGCGCTGGGCGGACGGCGGTTTCGGCGTCCCCGATTTCCACGACTCGCTGGTGGCGTTCCGGCCCGAACTGCACCGGATCGACGGCCTGCGCCATCTGGTCGTCTTTCCGATGTACACCCAGAACGGCAGCACCGACCGGCTGGTCGAAGCGGTACTGATCGAAGTGATCTGGCCAGACTTCGTGGCCACGCTGGAAGAGCAGTACACCAACGCGATGTTCGTCCCGATCCGGTTCATCGACTTCACGCCCGGCTACGACACCAACTCGGCCGTGCTCTTCCCCGAGGCCGTCGCGGTTCGTCAGACGCCGGCCTTGACCTGGGGCGCCATCTTCGCCGACCGGGAAGCGGCCCGGTTCCGCCGGGTGCTGCGCTCGGCCGCCGAGATCACCAAGCTCGATCTGCCCGAGCCGGCCCAGCGGCTGCTGGACGATCAACGGCTGGCCGAGGACGCGTTCGTGCTCTGGGATCTGATTCACGACCGCACCCACATGCGGGGGGACCTGCCCTTCGACCCGTTCATGATCAAGCAGCGGATGCCATACTTCCTGTACTCGCTGGAGGAGTTGCGCTGCGACCTGACCGCGTTCCGGGAGGCGGTCCGGCTGGCCCAGGACCAAGGCACTGATGACCTCACCCGGGACCGGGCCAGTCTGGCCATCTACGCCCTCGTCTTCGATCGGATCTTCCGATTCCCACTGTCCGGCAACAGGGTTCGCAACTATGACGGTCTGGGCGGGCAACTGTTGTTCGCCTGGCTGCACCAGCGAGGCGTGCTGCGATGGACCGACACCCAGCTCACCATCGACTGGGATGCGCTGCCCGGCGTCGTGGTCGAATTGTCGGACGAGATCAACACCCTGTACTGGCGCTCGATCGACCGGCCCAAGACCGCGCACTGGCTGGCGGCCTACGACCTGGTCGCCACCACACTGACCCCGCATCCGGCTTCGATCTGGGCTCCCGGCCTGCCGCCCCAGATTCTGGCCGGCCCTGCGAAGGGTTTCACCGATGCGGTGCTGGACGACGAGTTTCCGCTGTCGATGTTCTACGAAGCCCTGGGAAAGAAGCTCGGTGGCGTGATCGAATCGACCAGGGGCATCACGGCGGCCAGTACTTGAGATACTCGGCCGCGTGACCCAGCTTCATGACCCGGACTACCGGGGTTTCGCCAGCGACAACTACGCCGGGGTGCACCCGGAGGTGCTGGAGGCGATAGCCGCCGCGAACGGCGGCCACCAGGTCTCCTATGGAGAGGACGCCTACACCGAGCGGCTGGCCGAGGTGGTCCGGGATCACTTCGGCTGGCCGGCCCAGATCTACCCGATGTTCAACGGCACCGGCGCCAACGTGACCGCCCTGACCGCGGTGCTGCCCCGCTGGGGTGCGGTGGTCGCCAGCGCCAACGCGCACATCCACATGGATGAGGGCGGGGCCCCCGAGCGGGTCAGCGGGCTCAAGCTGTTCACCGTCACCGTGCCGGACGGCAAGCTGACGCCGGAGCTGATCGCTACCCAGGCCTGGGGTTTCGGCGACGAACACCGGGCCCAGCCGCTGGCCGTGAGCATCACCCAGAACTCCGAGCTGGGCACCGTTTACACCCCGGATGAAGTCAGTGCCATCTCCGCCTTCGCGCACGAGCGCGAGATGGCGGTACACATGGACGGCGCGCGGCTCTGGAACGCAGCCGCATCCCTGGGCGTGCCGTTCGCAGATTTCACCACTCAGGCCGGAGTGGATGTCATCAGCTTGGGCGGGACCAAGAACGGCCTGCTCGGTGCCGAAGCGGTGGTGGTGCTGGACCCGTCCCGGGCGCCGGGGATGGTTTTCCTGCGCAAGCTCAACATGCAGCTGGCCAGCAAGATGCGGTTCATCAGCGCGCAGTTGCTCACCCTGTTCGAAGATGGCTTGGGTCTGCGGTCAGCCGCTCACGCCAATGCCATGGCCACCCGGCTGCGCTCGGCGCTCGACGCGGGTATCGCCGATGGGTCCATCACCGGTCTGGCCCTCAGCCAGCCCACTGAGGCCAACGCGGTGTTCGCGGTGCTGGCCAATGAGGCCGCCGACCGGATCCGCAAGCGGGTCCGGTTCTATGACTGGGATCGGGCCACCGGCGAAGTGCGCTGGATGACCGCATGGGACACCACTGAAGACGATGTTGACCGATTTGTCTCTGTGATCCGGGATGAACTTGCTCGATGATGTCCCTCACTACGGGGGTGTCCATGGACGGGCTTACCGTGCTGGCCGGTGCGATCATCGCTCTGGGTTTCATCGGGATCTTCCTGCCTGCGCTGCCCGGCCTGTTGATGATCCTGGCCGGGATCCTGGTGTGGGCGGTCGGGGAGCAGCAGCGGGCGGCTTGGGTGGTCTTCGGTATCACGGCTTTGATGGCGGTGATCGGCCTGATCCTGCAGTACGTGATTCCGGGCCGCCGGATGGCCGACCAGGGAGTGCCGGGGTTCAGCATCTTCTGCGGCGCAGTGCTGGGCTTCATCGGTTTCTTCGTCATCCCGGTGGCCGGGCTGGTTCTCGGCTTCATCGCCGGCGTCTTCGTCGCGGAGCTGGTCCGGCTGGGCAGCTCGTCGCTGGCCTGGCCGTCGACCAAGCTTGCCTTGGCTGCAGCCGGCTGGAGCATCCTGATCGAGTTCGTCACCGGCATGATCATGACCGTCACCTGGATCGGTGCGATGGCCTTCGCCATGTGAATCTGAGAGCACTTCTCGTGGCACGGCGTTTCGAGAAGTGTTCTCAGGCTGCGATGCATGCCGTTATGAAGCGGGGACTTCGCACCGACCGCAGCGAGACGTCCGCGCCCGGAGGAGCGCCGCAGGAGCCCGGCTCGTAGGAGGGGACGAGTGCCCGGATCGACTCGCTGAAGGGTCAGATCCGGGCACTCGTGCGAACAGCCATCGGCTCCGGCGTGATCAGCCCAGACGATTCACGTCGGTGACGCGGACGATGGCCGCGCCCGCGGCGGCGCTGGCGGCCAGATCCACCACCGCGCTGATGCCCCAGTCATGATCGCCGGCCGGATCATCGAAGATCTGCCGGACCTCCCAGCGACCGGGCAACTCGTTGATGATGAGCAACTTCGGCCCGCGGGCATCCGGGCCGGAGCCCAGCTCGTCGTGCTCGGTGAAGTAGCTGGCCATCGCGTCCGACCAGCGTTGCGCCGTCCACGTCCCCTCGTTGCCGATCTCCTGCTCGCCGATCACTGCCTGCACCTCTGCCTCCAGCTCGGCCAGTGCCTCGTACTGCCCCCGGGCGGCCAGCTCCACCCGGCGGAACAGCGCATTGCGGACCAGGACGCGGAAAGCCCGTGGGTTGGCCGTGACCGGAGGAGGCTCGGGGTGTGCGGGCAACCCCAGGCCCCGCCCGTCCTGCGAATCCACACCGCTGCGCAGGGATTCCCATTCGTCCAGCAGACTCGAATCCACCTGCCGCACCAGTTCGCCCAGCCAGTCGGTGAACTCGGCCACCTCTTCGGTCCGAGCCGCGTCCGGAACGGCCTGCCGCAACGCCTTCACCACGTCGGACAGATATCGCAGCACCAGCCCCTCGGAGCGGGCCAGGCCGTAGAAGGAGATGAATTCGGTGAAGGTCATGGCCCGCTCGAACATGTCCAGGGCAACGGATTTGGGCGACAGGTCATGGTCGAGCACCCACGGATGCCCGCTGGCGTAGATCGCGAAGGTCGCCTGCAAC
>CALMAR010000080.1 GCA_937859855.1 uncultured Kineosporia sp. | reverse complement strand
CTGCGGGGGTGGTGACCGCCCGCCGGTGGACGGGCACCGGCTGGACGACGACCGGCGTCCGGCGAACCGCGCCCCCGCTTGGAGGCGCGAGCCTCAGCCCGGCGCAGTTCGGACCGCTTGGGATAGACGACCGGCGCACCGGACCGGCTTGCGGCCTGGTCCGCCCCAGAGAACTGCAGTGATTGGGTGGAGAGCCAATCGGCAATGACGTCGTCGCGCAGAGCAGCGGCTGTCACGGCGCCTACCGTTGCGAATCAGCCGTTCGGACACAAGCCCGTCGTCCGTTTTGCCCCGCCACTTAAGAAGCTCTTAAACCTCTGTGGTTGTGCACTGAACTACCGTCACCGCTAGCCGTTCGGCCTTTGTGACCGGGGTCACGGCACCAGACCCTCCAGCATCTCGGTCACCAGCGCCGCAACTGGAGATCGTTCCGACCTGGTCAGCAGCACGTGCGCGAACAGTGGGTGACCCTTCAGCGCCTCGATCACGGCGGCGACCCCATCGTGCCGGCCGACCCGCAGGTTGTCGCGCTGAGCCACGTCGTGGGTGAGCACCACCCGGCTGTTCTGCCCGATCCGGGACAGCACGGTGAGCAACACGTTCCGCTCCAGCGACTGCGCCTCATCGACCACCACGAATGCGTCGTGCAGGGACCGGCCCCGGATGTGGGTCAGCGGCAGCACTTCGAGCATGCCTCGATGAAGGACCTCCTCAACCACTTCCTCCGAGACCAGCGCACCCAGGGTGTCGAAAACGGCTTGACCCCATGGGTTCATCTTCTCGGCCTCGTTGCCCGGCAGATAGCCGAGGTCCTGGCCGCCGACGGCGTAGAGCGGCCGGAACACCACGACCTTGCGGTGCTGGCGGCGTTCCAGCACCGCTTCCAGACCGGCGCACAGCGCCAGCGCCGACTTGCCGGTGCCTGCGCGTCCGCCCAGCGAGACGATCCCGACGTCCGGATCGAGCAGCAGGTCGATGGCGATCCGCTGTTCGGCGCTGCGGCCGCGGCCGCCGAACCCGTCCCGGCCCCCCCGGACCAGCCGTACCTGCTTGTCCGGGGTCACCCGCCCCAGCGCGGATCCGCGCGGCGACACCAGCACCAGCCCGGTGTGGCAGGGCAGTTCGCGAGCGGGCTCCAGATCGACCAGTTCACCGGCGTACAGCGCGGTGATCGTTCCGGTTTCGACCTCGAGCTCGCTCAGCCCGGTCCATCCGCTCTCGATCGCCTGGCCGACCTGGTACTCCTCGGCGGTCAGCCCGATCGCGGAGGCCTTGATCCGCATCGGGAGGTCCTTGCTGACCAGGGTGACGTCGTGCCCCTCGGCGGAGAGGTTGCGGGCGACGGCCAGGATCCGGGAATCGTTGTCCCCGAGCCGGAATCCGGCCGGAAGCAGGCCCTCGTTGGCGTGGTTCAGCTCGACCCGCAGCGTGCTGCCCCGGTCGCTGATCGGCATCGGCCGGTCCAGCCCGCCGTGCCGGACCCGCAGGTCGTCCAGCAACCGCAGGGACTCGCGAGCGAAGTACCCGAGCTCGGAGTGGTTCCGCTTGGCCTCCAGTTCCATGATCACGACGATCGGGAGAACCACCTCGCTGGCGTCGAACCGGTGGACCGCCCGCGGGTCGGCCAGCAGCACGGAGGTATCCAGGACGAAGGTCCGGCGTCGTCCCGGGCTCCCGTCCGCAGGGGCCCCGTCACCTCCCGGCGCGGCCTGGCTACTGCCCGGACTGCTGCTTCCTGCGCTGCCGGTCGGTGCCCCATGGATGGAAGGTGCCACAGTGACTCCCCTCGTTGGAGGAATGCGGTGCAGCCGGGGAAACATCGTTGTAACCACGCGGCACGACGACGCTACGCGGAGGTACAACCGTCACCATGGTGACGGCCGGACGTCAACCCGATCGGCCAAGAAGTACTCAGTAGGACGGAGGCCAGCCGCCGCCGAGTGCTCAGCGGTGTTTCGCGGCGCCGACCAGGCGGACATAAGGTCAGGATGGCCAACGAAAGACGCAATCGGGTGAAGGATCGCCGGCCGCGGCGACCCCGGATGCGGCGGAGTGACCGTGATTCTGGGCATGAAAGGCAGAATTCACAGCTTTGCCTAGTGCGGAAACACGATCCTCGGGTGACCCTGATCTGAAGGATATTCTTGTGCTGGTTGTGTGCCGATGCACAGGACGGATCCTGAGCACTGTTCATCGACGTCCCGTCTCAGCTGAGGCATCGACAGAGCCGGCCACAACCGGCGAGGAGGTAGGCGTGCGGTTGCGAGCCGCCCGATTGCCCGCTTTCTGGGCGACCGGCCTGGTGCTGGCCGTCCTGGTCACCGGCTGCGCGCGCCCGGCGTTCACTTACATCGCCAACGCTGATCGCGACGCCGTCCTCAGAGTGCCCAGCAACTGGTCCCCGGTGAGCACCGACGCCGTGCTCAAGGCCGGTGGCCAGGACCCCAGTCAGGGTGGTTACGGCTGGCTGGTCTTCTACGACGCCGACGCGAAGCCGAGCACCGCCCATCTGCGCTCGGAGTCGGTGGACCAGCCGGTGATGATCGCTCAGTCGCTGGACATCAGCCCGCAGAACCGGACTGGCCTGACTGACGACACCCTGCGCAACATCCTGCAGCCGGTGACAACGGACGCTCGGGCCAGCGACGAGGTCTCGCGGGCCGGCATGGGCTTGGCGCCCCGCCAGTTCACCCTGATCTCGGACAAGACCCTGAACACCAGGACCGAGCACGGCGTGCATCTCGTCTTCTCGTACCGGACCGGGTCCCGGACCGAATATTACGACCAGATCGCAGTCACGGACCCCAAGCGGACCCGGGCCCACGTGGTGATGGTGCACTGTTCCCAGGCGTGCTACCAGGCCGACAAGGACCAGATCGCCGGCGCTGTCGATTCGCTCACGGTGAAGAAGCCGACATGAGCGTGGCTCCGAACCGACCCCAGCACCACAATCCGATCCCCACGATCCGGAGGCTCGCCCGATGAGCACGGGAATCACCGACCCGGTCCAGCCGGCCCCACCAGCCAGCTCGGCCCCGCGCACGCTGCCCCGCTGGAAGCAGCGTGGTACCCGTAAGCCCTTGGCCTGGTGGGACCGGATCAAGTTTCTGCTGCTGCTGAACGCCTTGTTCTTCGTGCTGGTGTGGAACGAGTACCTGCGGATCGAGCCGCTGGGCACCTGGAACACGGCAATGACCAACGTGTCCGTGGCGCAGCGCTGGCTGCTGGTTCTGATCGGCCTGGAGTTCCTGCGCCAGGTGCACTTCCGGATCAGCGAGCTGAGCGCTGGGTACAACACCTTCTGGACCGATCGGGTGTTCGCTCGCTGGAACCGCTGGACCAGCCGCCGGTTCTCGGCCTGGACCCGATTCCGGCTGATGCGCGTGATCATGGTCGTCTTCTGGGTGATCGTTATCGCCGTCGTCCTGGGCAAGGTGATCGGCGCCTCGCCGGTCGTGGCCCTGTTCCAGGCACCGGCCCTGGCGCTCAAGGCCGCCCCGATGGCGTTGCAACTGATGTTCGTCCTTCTGTTCGGCATCCTCCAGTTCGTCGGGATCTTCTGGTTCATGTCCCGCGGTGGTGTCGACACCTACTACCCCGACGACATCGAGACCCGGTTCGACGACGTCTGGGGCCAGGACCACGTGGTCGAGCGGGTCAAGGAGAACATGCTCCTGCTGGAGCGCCCGGAGGCGATCGAGGACCGCGGCGGGCACGTGCCTTCCGGCATCCTGCTGTGGGGGCCGCCCGGAACCGGCAAGACGCTGATGGCGGAGGCGGTGGCCGGGGAGACCGGAAAGCCGTACGTGTTCGTCGACCCGGGCGCGTTCCAGAACATGTTCTTCGGGGTCGGCATCCTCAAGGTCAAGGGCCTGTTCAGGAAGCTGCGGAAACTCGCTCTGCGGTACGGCGGCGTGATCGTGTTCTTCGACGAGGCCGACTCGCTCGGCAGCCGCGGTGGCACGGTGGCCGGTGCGACCCCCGGCCCCACCCCGGCCGCCTGGGACGCCAACGGCTGCCACGGCTTCTCTCATCTCAGCGGGCACTCCCAGGAACTGCTGGCGCGTTCCAGCATGACCGGCGGGGCATCGGACGAGCCATCCGCCCGGCGGTCGCGGTTCGTCGTGCCCAACGGCAATGGTGGCGGCAACGGCGGCGGCATGGGCACGTTGCAGGCCCTGCTGACCGAGCTCTCGGGCCTGAAGAAGCCGCGAGGCTTCATCAACCGCTTCGGCCGCCGGGCGCTGGGCATGCGGCCCAAGCCGCCACCCAAGTACCGGATCCTGGTCATGATGGCGACCAACCAGCCGGACTCCCTGGATCCGGCCCTGCTGCGGCCGGGCCGGATCGACCGGATCTACCGGGTCGGCTACCCCAGCAAGGCGGGGCGGGTGCGCACCTATCAGGGGTACTTCGACAAGACCTCGCACGAGCTCACCGCGGAGCAGATCGACAAGCTGGCCACGATCACCCCGTACGCCACCGGTGCGACCATCAAGGACCTGGTGAACGAGGCGCTGATCAACGCCATCCGGGACAACCGGGAGACGATCATCTGGAAGGACGTCGTGCGGGCCAAGCACCTCAAGGACCTGGGCCCCGGTGAGGACGTTGAGTACATCGAGCGTGAGCGGCACGCCGTGGCCGTGCACGAGGCCTGCCATGCGGTGCTGGCCTGGGCCACCCGGCGGCATCTGGACATCGACATCGCCACCATCGAGAAGGGCAGCACCTATCTCGGCATGGTGGCCTCGATCCCGCCCGAGGAGCAGTTCACCCGCTGGCGCAGCGAGTACGAGAGCGACATCCTGGTCAGCCTCGCATCGCTGGCTGGGGAACGGATGTTCTACGGCGGTGACAATTCCTCCGGCGTCTCCGGCGATCTCGAGTCGGCCACGCATCTGACTGCCCTGATGGAATCGCACTGGGGCATGGGTACCGGGATCAGTTCGCTGCCCGCGCTGCAACGGCTCGGGATCAATGGCGGCACGCCGGAAGACAAGGGCAAGACCGGCGGCGGCAACATCGGTTTCGGTGCCCAGCTGCCGTCCCGCAAGGATGACCAGGCCGGTGGCCAGCTCGGCCAGCGGATCGAGCAGAACCTGAGTCAGCTGCTGGAGAAGGCAGAGTCGATCCTGGGCGAGAACCGGCACCAGGTCCTGGCTCTCGCGCACGCCCTGGAGACCCACAAGACCTTGACCGGCGAGGACGTGATCGCCGTCCTGGAGGGCATCCAGGGACCGCTGGTGGATGGCCGGCCCTACGCGGAACCGGGCATCGCCCAGGAGTTGGAGGAGTATCACGAGCGCGCGGTGTCCGCGCATCGTGATCACGCCAAGGTGGGTGTTCCACTGCCCCGGCTGCGGGTGATCCAGGGCGAGCTGATCTCGGCATCCGAGGGCGAAGCGGCCTACCGCGTTCAGGCCGACGAGTCCCCGGAGGCCTGAAGAGGACCCTCCCCCCGGGCGAAGCCCCCCCCCCCCCCCCCCCCCCCACACGGCCGC
>CALMAR010000079.1 GCA_937859855.1 uncultured Kineosporia sp. | reverse complement strand
CGCTTGACCAGCTCATTCCCATCGGTGGTGAAGATCGACGGGTCGACGTCCAGATCGCGCTCCAGATCCAGGCGCCGCACGGCGATACCGATCAGCTCGTACGGGCGGCCGATCCGCTGGGCGAACTCGCTGGCGTGCGTGGTGAGCAGGCGGGCGACCTCGGTGCCGACGACGCCACAGCCCAGCAGGGCGATCTTGATCGGCTCCACCACAGACTCCTCGGACTTCGGTACGGGCTCTGAAACGGTACCGTCTGTTGATCCCGAGCCTGGAAGGCGGATGTGCGCGTTCTGATCGTCGACGACGAGATTCCTTTGGCCGAAACGATCCGAAGAGGCTTGGCCAACGCCGGATTCGTGCCTGAGGTGATGCACAACGGCGAGGACGCGCTCTGGGCGGCGTCTGAAAACGCCTACGACGCAATCGTCCTCGACATCATGCTGCCCCGGCTGAATGGATACCGGGTGCTGGAGGAGTTACGCAAGCGCAACGTCTGGACGCCGGTGCTGATGCTCACAGCCAAGGATGGCGAATACGACCAGACCGATGCGTTCGATCTGGGTGCCGACGACTACCTGACCAAGCCGTTCAGTTTCATCGTGCTGGTGGCCCGGTTGCGAGCGCTGATCCGCCGGGGCGGCCCAGAACGGCCGGTGGTGCTCGCCTGCGGAGACCTGACCCTCGACCCCGCGCGCCGGCGGGTAGAGCGGGGTGGTGAACAGATCGCTCTGACTGCGCGCGAGTTCGGGCTCCTGGAGTTCCTGATGCGGCGTCGTGGTGATGTGGTCACCAAGGCCGAAATCCTCGACTCCGTATGGGATCCCGCGTTCGAAGGAGATCCGAACGTGGTGGAGGTGTATGTGCGCTATCTGCGCCGGAAGATCGATGCGCCGTTCGGGCGGCATTCGATCGAGACGATGCGGGGAATGGGTTATCGGATCGACACCGGCGGCGGTTAGAACCGGGCGAGCCCATCGTCCATCGGATCGCTGAGCACGCCCGGTTCGCTCCGGGCCGAATCATTCGAGGACATCTGGCCGCCCGGATCAGCGCTGGTCAGATCGGCGGGCAGGGGCAGCCGGATCAGGACGGCCGCACCGGTTCCCAGGGCCGAATCGTGGATCTGGGCTTCGCCGCCATGACCGCGAACGATCTCGAGCACGATCGGCAGGCCGAGACCACTGCCCCCGCTGGCCCGGTCCCGGCTGCCGTCCAGCCGGACGAAGCGCTCGAACACCCGGGCGCGCTGATCCGGCGGGATGCCCGGACCGTCGTCCTGGACCACGATCACGGCCTGGTCCTGATGAGTGCCCAGGCTCAGATGGACCCGGGAAGCCGCGTGCCGGGATGCGTTGTCGACCACGTTGCGGATCGCCTGCCCGAGCCGCAGCACGTCCCCCTGCACCCGGACCGGATGGATCTGCGTGCTGATCTGCAGCGCGGTGGCGGCTCGCAGTCGCTGGGCCTCCTCTTCCAGCAGGTCGTCCAGGTCGACGTCGGCCCGGTTCAGCCGGATCCCCTGGTCATCGACCTTGGCCAGCAGGAGCAGGTTCTCGACCAGCACGGCCATCCGCCCGGTCTCCTCCTCCATCACCTGCCGCAGGTCGTGCCAGGACTCTCCGCTGGGATCGGCGCCGGCCACTTCCAGAGTGGCGGCCAGGGTGGCCAGCGGGCTGCGCAGTTCATGGCTGGCATCGGAGACGAACTGGCGCTGGGCGGCCTGGGCCGACTGCAACCGGTCGAGCATCTGGTTCATGGTCACCGCCAGCCGGAAAACCTCGTCCCGGGTCGGCGGGATCGGCACCCGATCGTCCAGGTCACCGGCTCCGATTCCTGAAACCCGTTGCCGGATGGCCTCCACCGGGCGCAGCGCCCGGCTGACCAGCACCCAGGTGGCCCCGGCCACCAGCAGCACCAGGACTGGCAGGCCAATGCTGGCCAGCCGCACCAGGGTGAGGACCGACTGGCGCTGCGGGCGGAACGACGTGGCAACGATGATCGAGTAGTCCTGCCCGTCATGCCGGACACCGCGGACCAGCACCAGATACGGCCGCTGCTGATTGAAAAGCATTCGGGGACCTGCATGTTCGCGTTCAACCTGGCCCGGCGCGGCCCGCAGCCCGGTGAACGGCGAATCATCACCCGTCCTGCCGTCACCGTTCGCGTCGGCGCCGGACCGGGAGCTGGCCACCACCTGATCGGCGGAGTTGATCAGTTGCACGATCTGATCATCGCGGGCGGTCAGCTTGAGCTGCCGGTCCAGGCCGCTCTCACCGATCACGTCCACCCGATCGGCGATGTCGGAGGCCCGGGCGGCCGCGGCCTGGTCCAGACTGCTCAGCAAACTGTGTTGCAGTACATAGAACAGCACGGCCGCGCCGGCACCCAGGGCCAGGGCCACCACCAGCCCGGCCGCCAGCACCGACCGGGCCCGCACGCTCGGCACCGTTTGGACTGGGGCGGTGACGGCCTCGTATCGCCACCGCCGATCCGCTCGCACCGGTCAAGTGTGCCCGCCCGTGGTCTCTTCTCTCCTCGAGTGCGGGCGGTTCGAGGGCGAATCGCCGGGCATGTCGGATCAGCGCCGCAGCTGGGCCAGGATCTGCTCAGCCGCCAGGGCCGGCGTCAACTCTCCGGCCAGTACCCCCTGTTCCAGCTCCTCTCCCAGCTCCCTGGCTCCGGGATGTTCCCTGAGCTGGGCCAGCAGACCGGCCCGGACCAGGGACCAGGTCCAGCCGATCAGCTGGCGCTGGCGCTTGCGTTCCAGGACTCCCCCGCGTATCAAGGCTGCCCGATGAGCGCGCAGCTGTGCCCAGAGCTCGTCCAGCCCGATGCCTTCCAGCGCCGACACGGTGAGCACGGGCACCGGCCAGCCGGCCGCCTCGTCGTCCGGTCCTGCCCCAAGCATCCGCAGCGCACCGGACAACTCCCGGGCCGTGACCAAGGCCTCGGACGCGTGCGGCCCGTCAGCCTTGTTCACCGCGATCACGTCGGCCAGCTCCAGCACACCCTTCTTGATCCCCTGCAGCTGATCACCGGAACGGGCCAGGGTCAGCAGCAGGAAGGTGTCGACCATGTCCGCCACCGCGATCTCGGACTGGCCGACGCCGACGGTCTCGACCATCACCACGTCGTAGCCGGCCGCCTCGAGCACGACCATCGCCTCCCGGGTGGCGCTGGTGACTCCGCCCAGCGTCCCGGCGGTCGGTGAGGGACGGATGAACGCGTCCGGGTTGGCCGCCAGCCGGCTCATCCGGGTCTTGTCGCCCAGGATGCTGCCGCCCGAGCGGCTGGACGACGGGTCCACCGCCAGCACGGCGATCCGATGCCCACGGCTGGTCAGGTCGCTGCCGAGCGCGTCGATGATGGTGGACTTGCCGGCTCCGGGGACGCCACTGATGCCGATCCGGTGCGCTCGTCCGGAACCGGGGATGAGTTCGACCAGCAGTTGCTGCGCCAGCTGCCGATGATCAGAGCGGCGGGATTCGACCAGGGTGATGGCCCTGGCGATCCAGGCCCGTGAGCCCGACCGGACCCCCTCGGCGTATTCGGCGACGTCGACGTCGCTGTTCCTGATCACGTTCAGCTGGGCCGATGACCCAGCCGGTCGCCCAGCGATTTGAGCAGGCCGAGGGCGGCGTCGGCGATCACCGTTCCCGGGCCGAAGATGGCCACGGCGCCAGCCTCGCGCAGGGCCGGATAGTCCTGGGGCGGTATCACACCTCCGCAGACGATCAGGATGTCCTCGCGCCCCAGCTCGGCCAGTTCTCGCCTCAGCGCCGGTACCAGGGTGAGGTGCCCGGCAGCCAGCGAACTCACACCGACCACGTGCACATCCGCCTCGATCGCTTGCCGGGCAACCTCTTGCGGGGTCTGGAACAACGGGCCGACGTCGACGTCGAAGCCGAGGTCGGCGAACGCGCTGGCGATCACCTTCTGACCGCGGTCATGCCCGTCCTGGCCGATCTTGGCCACCAGGATCCGGGGGCGCCGCCCTTCGGCCTGCTCGAA
This sequence comes from uncultured Kineosporia sp., assembly GCA_937859855.1. Next base: position 10,848 of record CALMAR010000079.1, on the reverse strand, counting down.
CTCATCGCTGAGCTGCCGCACCCGCTCGATGTTGCCGGATGGGCCGGCCTCGTCGCGGTACACGCCGGAGATGGTACGGATCCGGCCGGTGTATCGGCCGAAGACCTGCTCCAGCGCCCCGGAGATCTCGCCCACGGTGGCGTGCGCCCGGGCCGCATCGATGGCCAGGGCCAGCAGGTTCTGGTCCATGCTCGGCCGCTGACCGGCGCCATCCTGGCGGCGATCGCGCCGGGCGGCCTCGTTCAGGGCCTGCAGCGCGGCCGCCACTGCCGCCGGGTCGCGTTCGGCTCGCAGCCGATTCAGTTTGGCCAGCTGCTCGGCTCGTACCCGGGCATTGTCGACCGTCCGGACCTCGATCGGCTGATCTGACTGCGGCTGGTACAGATTCACCCCGATCACCGGCTGGCGGCCGGAGTCGATCCGAGCCTGGGTCCGGGCCGCCGCTTCCTCGATCCTGAGCTTGGGCAGACCTGCTTCGATGGCTTTGGCCATGCCGCCGGCTCTTTCGACCTCATCGATATTGGCCCAGGCGCGAACGGCCAGGTCGTAGGTGAGCCGCTCGACGAAGGCGCTGCCGCCCCAGGGATCGATCACCTGTGTGGTGCCGGACTCCTGCTGCAGCACCAGCTGGGTTTGCCGGGCGATCCGGGCACTGAAATCCGTTGGCAGCGCCAGAGCTTCGTCCAACGCGTTGGTGTGCAACGACTGGGTCTGGCCCTGGGTCGCGGCCATCGCCTCGACGCAGGTGCGGATCACGTTGTTGAACACATCCTGCGCGGTCAGGCTCCAGCCCGAGGTCTGGCAGTGCGTGCGCAGGCTGAGACTTCGCTCGTTCTCCGGCCCGAACTGCTTGACCAGCCGGGCCCAGAGCAGCCGGGCCGCACGTAGTTTCGCCACCTCCATGAAGAAGTTCATGCCAATACCGAAGAAGAACGACAGTCTTGGAGCGAAGCGATCGACGTCCAGCCCGGCATCCAGCCCGGTACGCAGATACTCGACGCCGTCCGCCAGTGTGTAGGCCAGCTCCAGGTCGGCGGTCGCACCGGCTTCCTGAATGTGGTAGCCGGAGATTGAGATCGAGTTGAATCGCGGCATCCGGATGGCGGTGTAGCTGAAGATGTCGCTGATGATCCGCATCGATGGCCCGGGCGGATAGATGTAGGTGTTCCGGACCATGAACTCTTTCAGGATGTCGTTCTGGATCGTGCCGCTGAGTTGTTCCGGAGGAACGCCCTGTTCCTCAGCGGCCACGACGTACAGCGCCAGCACCGGGAGCACCGCACCGTTCATGGTCATCGACACACTGGTCTGATCCAGCGGGATGCCGTCGAAGAGCTGCCGCATGTCCAGGATCGAGTCGATCGCTACTCCGGCCATCCCGACATCGCCTGCCACCCGGGGATTGTCGCTGTCGTAACCGCGGTGGGTGGGCAGGTCGAAGGCGACCGAGAGGCCCCTCTGACCGGCGGCGAGATTGCGCTGGTAGAACGCATTCGACTCGGCGGCGGTGGAGAATCCGGCGTACTGCCGGATGGTCCAGGGCTGGGTGACGTACATGGCCGGGTACGGACCGCGCAGGTAGGGGGGCTGGCCGGGATAGGTGTCCAGGAAATCCAGTCCGGCGAGGTCGGCGGCGGTGTATACCGGCTGGACGTCGATGCCTTCCGGCGTCCGCCAGGGCTGCGCATCCTGGACGGGCGAGCCACCGAACGGTGGGGCGGCGCCGACCAGGGGAATGTCGCCGAAATCAGGGATCATGGCCGGAGCTCCGGCTCGGCCGCCTGGTCACTGGCGCCGGCCAGTGCCGATTGCAGCAGCGCGACCACGTCGCAACCCTCGTAAACGTAGCCGTCGATGCCAGCCAGCTCAGCCGGCCGGTGCGTGAGCCAGACGCGCTGCGCGCCAGCCTCTTTCAGCTTGCGGGCCATTTCCGATGTGGATTCGGCATCACTCGGGTCATGGCCGGCCAGGCAGGCGAACTGGGCTGGGCTGGCGGCGAACCCCTCGGGGGGTCCGACCGGAGTGGCGAATCCCCCGGCTCGGAACAGGTTCGCGGCGAAGGTGGCTCGGGCGGTGGCAGCCGATGCTGGGCCGATGACCGCGATGTAGACGGCCGGACGGGTGCCGGTGGCCTGGGTACGGGCGTCCGCGGCGTCCTGCAATGTTTCGTAGTCCTCGGCGTAGCGATGCCGCGGCAACGCCCCAGACCCGGCCGGAGACGCCGGTGCCGGATCACGGATCACGGATGGATCGTCGGCGCCAGGAAACACGCTGACGCCGGTGACCACATCTCGTCGGGTGGCCAGGGCAGCGCGGCGCTCATCCCAGGTGGCGGCCAGCCGCTGCTCGATCAAGCCACCGTCCAGCGCTCTGATCAGGCCGCCGGCCTGTTCGATCTCAATGAACCAGCGCCAGGCCGCCTGAGCCAGTTGCGCGGTACGGCGCTCGACGTACCAGGAGCCGCGGGCCGGATCGATCACCCGGGCCACGTTCGATTCCAGGATCAGCAGCGACGAGGTGTTGCGGGCTATCCGGCGGGAGAAGTCGCCGGGCAGTGCGATCGCGGAGTCGAACGGATGGACGGTGATGGCGTCCGCACCTGCGGTCCCCGCGCTGAAGCAGGCCAGAGTGGTGCGCAACAGGTTCACCCAGGGATCGCGCTTGGTCATCATGGCGGGCGACGTGACCGCGTGCTGGCGTTGCCCGCGGTGCTGAGGCCCGGCGCCGCAGACCTGCGCCACCCGAGCCCAGAGCTGGCGGGCCGCCCGGAGTTTGGCGATGGTCGCGAACTGGTCGGCGCTGACCGCGTAACGGAACTCGAACTGGCTCAGGGCCTGGTCGATGTTCAGCCCCGCGCCGGTGAGTTCGCGCAGGTAGGCCAGGCCGGTAGCGATCGAGATGCCCAGTTCTTCGGCATCGCTGCCGCCGGCCTGATGGTAGGGCTGCGCGTCCACCGTGATCGCCCGGACTCCGGAGTGCTCGCGCAGGCAGCGCTGGGCCAGGCTGGTCACCAGGTTCAGTGCGGGCCAATCCGCGCCCAGGCCCCATCGTGCTCGTGTTCCCACCGGATCAGCACCCAGGTTGCCCCTCACCTGGTGCTTGTCAGTGCGCCGGCGCTCGATCAGGGCGAAGAACTCGTTCGCCGCGGCGCCGGTTTCCGGACCGGCGTCCAGCACGATCGGCGCCAGGTCGAGGTACACCCCTTGCAGCACCTGTTCCAGGCTGCCGAGCGGGATTCCGCCGTCACCCAGTACCAGCCAGAGGGATGTGACCCCGTTCTCCAGGTCGGCCATCACGGCGGCCTGGCTGATCGCCGGATCCGGGTGCGCGTGCTGCTGGCGGATGTCCCAGCCACTGGCCGTGCGGCCCGCTGGCCGGTCGTCCTGGATCGGCGGATAGGTGTCCGGGCCGGGCACTGGGTCCTCGCCGGCCTGCTGACCGGCGTCCTGGTCCGCACCGTCGCCGGCGTTCCAGTCAGCGCCTTCGTCAGCAGCGGTGTAGAGCGGCTGGAGGTCGATTCCGTCGTAGGTGCGGGTGGCCAGCACCTGCTCGGCCGCGCTGGCCGGGGCCGCTTCGTCCAGCCGGCCGGATCTGCGCAGGCCGTCGGCGACGGCTTCCAGCCATTGCGAACGGTTGCCCGGCTCGAACATCGACGCCAGCGCCAGCCGCTGTGACCCCTGCGTCATGGCCACAGCCTAGGAACCTACGCGGCCAATGTCCCGCCCGGGTGACGTTCTTCACCCCGCGTCGCCTCAGGCAGCGCCGGCGGCGCTCAGCCAGGCCGAATCGCTCACCTCGGGAGGCTCTCGCCGGGCTGGCGGCGGATTACCCGAAGCCGGGATCGAGCGCCCGCAGGGCGTCCTCGGGCTCCCGGCGCAGCAGCACACCGACCTGGCCGTCGCGGACCGAGAGCACCGGCGGGCGCGGCACGTGGTTGTACTGGCTGGCCATACTCCGGCAGTAAGCACCTGTGCCGGGCACCGCGATCAGGTCACCCGGACTGAGATCACCGGGCAGAAATTCGTCGCGCACCACGATATCCCCGCTCTCGCAGTGCTTTCCGACCACCCGGCTGAGCACCGGTGCTGCCTGCGAGGACCGGGAGGCGAGCGTGCACGAGTAATCGGCGTCGTAGAGTGCGGTCCGGATGTTGTCGCTCATGCCCCCGTCCACTGAGACGTACCGGCGCATCACTCCGCCGTCCAGCGGCACGTCCTTGATCGTGCCGACCCGGTAGAGGGTGAATGTGCTCGGCCCGGCGATCGCCCGGCCGGGCTCCACCGAGACCCGCGGCACCGCGATCCGCAGCGCGTCGCATTCGCGGTGCACGATCTGAGCCAGCTGCTCCGCCAGCGCCTTGGGTTCCAGTGGGTCGTGCTGGCTGGTGTAGGCGACGCCGTAACCGCCGCCCAGGTCCAGATCACTGAGCGCCACGCCGTGTTCCCGCTGGATCTGGTCGTGCAGCCCGAGCAGGCGGCGGGCACTGATCCCGAAGGCGGCCGTATCGAAGATCTGCGACCCGATGTGCGCATGCAGGCCGAGCAGTTCGAGCTCCGGATGCTCGAGTACCGCCGCCGCCGCCTGCGCGGCAACCCCTTCGCTCAGGGACAGCCCGAACTTCTGATCCTCGTGCGCGGTGGCCATGAACTCGTGCGTGTGCGCCTCCACACCCACGTTGATCCTCAACATCACCGGCACCCGGCGGCCGTGACGCCGCCCGGCCGCGGCAACTCGCTCGATCTCGGGCAGGGAGTCGATCACGATCCGGCCGATCCCGGCGGATCCGGCGGACACTGCACGATCCAGTTCGTGGTCGAGCTTGTTGTTGCCGTGCAGAGCGATTCGCTCCGGACGGACTCCGGCCCGCAGAGCCACCGCCAGCTCGCCACCCGAACAGGTGTCGATCGACAGGCCGTCCTGCGCGATCCAGCTGGCCACCCCGGTGCAGAGGAAGGCCTTGCCGGCGTAGTACACATCAGCCCCGCTGACGCCGAACGCCGCGGCGAAGGCATCTCGGAAAGCATTAGCCCGGGCGCGGAAATCCATCTCGTCCAGAACGAAGGCCGGTGTGCCGTACTGCTCGGCGACAGCTCTGGCCCCCACTCCACCGATCTCCAGCTCACCGGAGTCGTTGCGGTGCACGGTGGTCGCCCACAACGCAGGCAGCAGAGCGTTGACATCGTCTGGTGGGCGCAACCAGGCCGGGACGACGGACGTGCCCCCGTAGCCCGGCGAGTGCAGCACGCCAGCCTCGTGCGCGGCCATCAGAGCGGCCTGCTTGTGACGTCGTTGCCGCGCGGTCCGCCGGGATGCACGCACAGGCATGGGTCAACGGTCTCAGCGGCTCCAGCCCGGCTGGGCCGTCTTGGCTGGCCGTCACCCGGCCGGTCCACTTCGGAGCACGCTGAGACCGTCGCCGCCCAGGGTGGATTCACCCGGTCAGGCTACCCAGCTGGTTGCCGTTCCGGCTGGGTGGCCTGTAGCGGGCTGCGGCCCATGCTCATCCCGTAGTAGAGCGCGCCGGCCACGATCACGCCGATGAACCAGGCGTATGGTCCCAGCTTCGCGAACGCGTCCGGCCCGTAGGTGGGCAGGAAGCTGGAGAACACAGCGCCGATGATCGCGGCGATGAAGGCCCGGACATTGAACCCGTTCTGGTACTTGAATTCGCCGTCCTCCCGGTACAGGTCGGGGACGTTGAGCCGCATCTTGCGGATCAGGTAGTAGTCCACGATCAGGACCCCGAAGATCGGGCCCATGGTGGCCCCGATCGCGTTCACGAAGCTGGGCGCGTTGTCCCATGGGTGCAGCGGGTAGAGCAGCAGCGCGATGAACGCAGCGATCAGTCCGCCCCGCTTGAAGGTGATGTACTTCGGCGCGATGTTGGCGAAATCGAAGGCCGGGCTGACGAAGTTGGCCACCACGTTGATGCCCAGCGTGGCCACCGCGAAGGTGAGTGCGGCCAGCAGCACCAGCACGATGCTGTTGAACTTGGCCGAGATGTCCTCGGGATGCAGCAGCACTTGACCGTATACCTTGCTTGCCGAGGCCGTCGTGAGCGCGGCCACCACGGAGAACAGGATCAGGTTGACCGGCAGCCCCCAGATGCTGCCCTTCCGAACGGCTTTCTCGTCCGGCGCGAACCGGGAGAAGTCGCAGAAGTTGAGGAACAGCGCGGCGAAGTACGTGATCCAGGTCGCGGCGATTGCGGCGATGGCGGCGATCGAGCCCGGGCTGACGTCCAATCCAGTGGCACTTTTGGCCAGATCAGCCAGATCCTTCGCGGGCATGTCGATCTTGAGTTCGATCGCGCCAGCCTTGATCGACAGGTAGACGGCAAGCACCAGCATCATCAGCCAGACCGCTGGCCCGGCGAAGTCCTGGAACTTGCGGACGGTCTCCATCCCCCGGCTGATGATCAGCAGCTGCGCGGCCCAAACCGCAAGGAAACAGATAACCTCCAGGCCGGTGTGGTCGAAGAGGTGGGTACTGTCGTTGAAGCTCTTCGGTCCGTCGTAGCGCATCAGGAAGGCCACGATCGCGCCTGCCGCGGCGCTGGTCTGGGCGCCGTACCAGAAGGTGGCGACGATGGCCCGCACCAGTGCGGGCACGTTCGCGCCGAAGGTGCCGAACGATGCCCGGGCCAGCACCGGATAAGGAACACCAGTCCGGACGCCGGCGATGCCGACCATCAGCATGAGGTAGTAGATGACCACCGAGCCGATCGCGATCCCGATCAGGAACTTGAAGGTGTTACCGGCGATGAGGAACAGGCTGGCGGCCAGGAAGTAGCCGTACAGGCTGTGTACGTCCGACGTCCAGACGTTGAAGATGCTGAAAGCACCCCAGTTGCGCTCCGTAGCTGGAGCGAGGTCCTCGTTGTAGAGATTCGGTGAGTAACCAGCCGGGGCCTCGGCCTCGATCTGAGCCATGGCCACCTCCTGACGTCGTCGGGGCGCGTATGCGGGTGGACATCGAATGACCTGATCTATTCTTGAAGTCGGTATTTCGTCCGATATTTCAGGTTTGTTGCTATTCAGTGACTGCGTCAGATGATCGGCGGCTAGGCGACTGGGCTGCTGTCCGGCACGGGCACGGCGATACGGTCGTTGGACGATGCACAAGCTCCGCAAAGCCGATGGGGTTAGGACGCCTTGATGTCAGTGAGTGTCGGTCAGGTGCCCGGTGAGCTCAGCGTGAACTCCGGCGCCCCGCTGCGATCGGCCCGCCGCTCGGGTCTGATCGAACAGGTCATTGATCAGGTTCGGGCACAGATCATGACCGGCCGGTGGCCGGTCGGATCGCGGATTCCGACCGAGTCCGAACTGGCCCAGCTAACCGCGACCAGCCGGAACACGGTGCGCGAGGCCGTGCAGTCGCTGGTCCACGCCGGACTGCTGGAGCGCCGCCAGGGTTCAGGAACGTATGTGCTGGCTTCGTCCGAACTGGCTGGAGCGGTGAGCCGGCGAGTGGCGGTGGCTCAGCGAATCCACGTGCTGGAGGTCCGGCGGACGCTCGAGGTCGGAGCGGCCCGGCTGGCAGCGGCCCGGCGGACACCGGAAGACGTGGTGGCGTTGCGGGACTTACAGGGGCGCCGAACCGCGGCCCGGGAATCTGGCGATGTAGACGCCGAGGTGGCCGGCGACGTCGCCCTGCACCGTCAGATCGCAATTGCCGCGCACAATCCGATGCTCAGTGATCTGTACGAGAATCTGGTGCAGGCGCTTCAGGAGAACGTGCGGCACAACGTCGAGCACGGTCGCCCAGCCTCGGACGACGATCACGCCGCACTGATCACCGCCATCATCGACGGCGATGCCGAGCGGGCGGCCGACGAGGCGGCCCGCTTCCTGGACGAGCTGATGGGTGTGATGAATTCGACTTGGCCGTCGAATGGCACTGCGGCGCACTCTGATTCAGAGTGACTAGCGGCTAGCCCGAGCTCAGGCCGAGCAGAATCCCTGCCCCCGTCAACAGCCCGGCAACGGTGCCGGTCAGGAAGACCAGCACCCAGACGGTGGCGGGAATCCAGGTCAAGGCGCGCAGGTTGTGGGCGTCGGTCGATCCTTGTCCGCTCTGCACGATGGACGCCAGCTTGAGCACGCCCACCACCGCCCCGATGAGCAGCCACCAGACCCAGGTCAAGGCTGCGAACACCTGAACGTCACTGGAACCGTATCGGCAGATCGCAGCCACCAGTCCGCCGAACAACAGGACTTTCACGAAGCCGTTGAGGTTGTTCATGGTGAACAGCAGCAGAACCAGAAGGACGAGGGTGGCCCAGAGGACGGAAGCTGGCTGGCCGGTGCGTACCAGAGCGGCCCCGAGCAGGCCGAACAGGGTTGGGCCAACATAGCCGACGAAGGAAGCCAAGATCCTTCCCAGCCATCCAACCCCTTCGAAGTGGGTCACGCCACCGCCGCCTGGATGCAGCCGGATCCCGCGCAACTTGCCGCCTGCCAATACGGCGAAGATGGCGTGCGCTCCCTCGTGAGCCATCGTCACTGCTTGAGCGGCCTCATACAGGAAAGTGCCCAGCACCAAGCCCAGGATCCCGGACATCACGACTGCGGGCGTGGACAGCTCTACGGCAGGCCCCACCTCGGCCAACATGCATCGCATGATAAGTCGCACATCATGTGATTACGTGGATGTCGGGGACGAGGCCGACACCTTCAGGAACTGGTTCGTCGGCAGACGCCACGTGCTGGTACCGTCTTTGAGCCCGAGCCCCCGTAGCTCAGGGGATAGAGCACCGCCCTCCGGAGGCGGTGGCGCAGGTTCGAATCCTGCCGGGGGCACTCACCTCTGACCTGCTGTTTTGTCATTCGCGCTCTTCCCGCAACACCCGTCGTGGGATGAGTCGTGGGATGAGCATGTCTAACGTCATCCCATGGCCACGACCTCAACCAGGTCGAGAACCTTACGACGGAACTCCGGCGAATAACTCCTGGGCACACGTTCCTCCGGTGATCACTGGACGGTAGATGATCCAGCAACCCGACTCCGGAAACCCCGGGGCACATCAGGCGGCTTCTTTTGCCAGAGGATCGCTGGCGAGCGATCTCTTAGTACGGTCGGATCCAGTGCGCAGGATCTTCCTGGACGTTCGAAAAGCAAGACCTGTGAGAACCAAACCGAGCAGCCCGGTCAGGGCCAGGAGGACTTGAAACCGGCCGTTCAAGCCCGTGGTAAGCAGGTAGTAACCACTACCGGCCAGAGCCAGACCGGCGGTTCCGGGAAACGCCACGTAGATGGGATCGACCAGTATTGGTTCCTCGTAGAGCCGCGGTCGCCTGCGAAGCCATGTCTCCCAGCTCAGGGAACCCCCTAGCTTGGGGCTGAGAACACCCTCGATGTACGCCGCCAGTTCCAGGATCACGAAGTGGAGACTGGCGAAACTGCCGCACAGCAGGTAACTCAGGTACGGAACCACTAAGAGCACCGGAGCGTTGCTAGGGCGCGCCAGCGCCAAGGAGAGAATCGCTCCAGACGCCGTCAGGTGAAGAGCAAAGACCTGCTGCTGCAGGGTGATCCGAGTGAGAATCTCACTTCGTAATGCGTTGTACTCAGCGATCACGGAAGCCGAGTCCGGGTCATGCAGTGGTGCTGGCGGGGGTAGATCCGGGGGTGGCTGCGGCTGAACAGACATCGCCTCACGCTCCTCCAGCCCGGACGCAGCCGGGTAGTGGTCCCTACCCCAATTCTACCGATCACAGCGAGAGTTTAAGGCCAGCGGCGCCGGCGCAGCGATCTCATCGACTTGGTTGAAGACCATCTCCGTGATGTCGTGAATAGCACATATCCGGTATATATCCCGTGGCGCCCAGGCATGACTTGACCTTCTCCTTCTCGGTGCGAAGGTGGCGCTGATCGGCTAGATCAGGGCAAGTCGTCCGGGGTGAGACACATCTTGCGATGCAGGTGAGGTCTCACGCAGGCCACCAGGCTTTGGCGGTCCACTTCACCAATACCGGCAGTTGAGATAACAGCACCCCATGGATCACATGATGCAGCCGCTGGCATTCCGCGCATGCCTGTAGCCGCTGGCACTGGCTGATCTGCCGGACTGAACAATTTGCCTGGCAGATCATTGACATCGCACGGTCTGGTTGTACCTGGTCCGGCAGGGCCGTGCCTGCTGGGAATAGGTTACCTGCGCCGGGGAGCAGATTCGTTTGCGTAGGTGCACTATTAGTCGAATGATCACTCTGGCAGCAGAGACCACGACCGAGCGAAAACTATTTACTATTTACGCCCATAGCTCTCTGTATACACAAACAAGGCAATTATACCAAAATGGGAAACACTTTAATCTAAGATTACTAGTCTACAACTGCCGGTTTCCCTTCCCGACACAAGCGCTGTTGATGCCGCCGAAAGGACTAAGGGGGCCGCCCGTTCCGGCGCGCAGCAGCATTCGATTAGGCTGCCCTCCTTGGAGGCACGCGGAAAACCCTGGTCGCACGCAGCGGCGGCGCCGGTCGCAAGGGTCCGGGTCTGGGCCGGGTGAATTCCTTGGTCACGCCACGAGCCGCTCACGCGACGGGCTGACCCCGAAGGCCCACGCCCTGATCGACGGGAAAGGTCGGCTGCTAACGGTGTGGTGACAATGCATCCTCGAGCCGCAGCCACCGGCAAATCTGCGTACCAGCGGATCGTCGTGGTGATTCCAAGCGCTGCAACTAGAGCACTGCGTTCAAAGAACCTTGACGGTTGACGGGCCCCTGGCCCGCACATCGCTTCGCCCAACTCCCTCGGCGGGCTCCAGCCCGCCTTAACTCGCCCGTATTGCGCTGCACGCACCAAGACCCCGGCCACCGTTCAAGAACCATACACGCAAGCCAA
>CALMAR010000078.1 GCA_937859855.1 uncultured Kineosporia sp. | reverse complement strand
GCGGCAGGTCCTCGCCGCTGGCCGGAGTGCCGATCGCGGTCAAGGACGTGATGGCCACGAGCGGGATGCCGACCACGGCTGGGTCACGGATCCTGGCCGGCTGGGTTCCGCCCTACGACGCCACCGTCGTGACCAGGATCAAGCAGGCCCGGCTGGTGATCCTGGGCAAGACCAACATGGACGAGTTCGCGATGGGCTCATCGACCGAGCACTCGGCCTTCGGGCCGACCCGCAACCCGTGGGCGCTGGACCGGATTCCCGGCGGCTCGGGCGGTGGCTCGGCCGCGGCTCTGGCCGCATTCGAGACGCCGCTGGCCACCGGCACCGACACCGGCGGCTCGATCCGGCAGCCCGCCGCCGTCACCGGCACGGTCGGGGTCAAGCCCACCTACGGCGCGGTCTCGCGGTATGGGCTGATCGCGCTGGCCAGCAGCCTGGACCAGGCCGGACCGTGCGCCCGGACGGTGCTGGACGCCGCCCTGCTGCATCAGGTGATGGCCGGGCACGACCCAATGGATTCCACCAGCCTGACCGGTCCGGTTCCAGACTTTGCCGCCGCCGCCCGGGAAGGAGCGGCCGGCGATCTCAAGGGATTGAAGGTCGGGGTGATCCGGGAACTTCAGGGCGACGGCTGGCAGGCCGGCGTACTGGCCCGGTTCGACGACGCGCTCGGGGTGCTGACCAAGGCCGGCGCCGAAGTGATCGAGTTGTCCTGCCCCAGCTTCAGTGCGGCGCTGGGTGCCTACTACCTGATCCTGCCCAGCGAGGCCAGCAGCAATCTGGCCAAGTTCGATGCCATGCGGTACGGGCTGCGGGTGACACCCGGGGGGATCACGAATCCGACCGCCGAGCAGGTGATGTCGGCCAGCCGCGAAGCGGGGTTCGGCGACGAGGTCAAACGCCGGATCATCCTGGGCACGTATGCGTTGTCCTCCGGCTACTACGACGCCTACTACGGCTCGGCCCAGAAGGTGCGCACGCTGATTCAGCGCGATTTCGACACCGCCTTCGGACAGGTCGACGTCCTGGTGTCACCGACGTCCCCCACCACCGCCTTCAGACTGGGGGAGAAGCTGGGCGACCCGCTTTCGATGTACCTGCAGGACGTCGCCACGATTCCGGCCAATCTGGCTGGGGTGCCGGGAATGTCGCTGCCGAGCGGACTGGCCGACGAGGACGGGCTGCCGGCCGGGGTGCAGCTGCTGGCCCCGGTTCAGGCCGACGAGCGGCTCTATCGGGTCGGTGCCGCCCTGGAATCGGTGTTCACTGACAGCTGGGGCGGGAGCCTGCTCCGGCAGGCGCCGGAACTGGCTGCCGGACAGGAGATCTGAGCGATGACGAGTGTGGTCATTGGAGGCGACGTGCTGCCCTTCGACGAGGCGATCGAGCGGTTCGACCCCGTGCTCGGGCTCGAGGTGCACGTCGAGCTGAACACCGCGACCAAGATGTTCTGTGGCTGCCAGACCACTTTCGGGGCCGATCCCAACACCCAGGTCTGCCCGGTCTGCCTGGGTCTGCCCGGCGCGCTGCCGGTGCTGAACCAGGCCGGGCTGGAGTCCGCGATCCGGATCGGGCTGGCGCTGAACTGCTCGATCGCCCCCTGGTGCCGGTTCGCCCGGAAGAACTACTTCTACCCGGACATGCCGAAGAACTTCCAGACCTCCCAGTACGACGAGCCGATCGCCTACGACGGCCACCTCGACGTCGACCTGGAGGGCGGTGGCACCTATCGGGTGCTGATCGAGCGGGCGCACATGGAGGAGGACACCGGAAAGTCACTGCACGTGGGCGGATCGACCGGCCGCATTCACGGAGCGGACTATTCGCTGGTCGACTACAACCGCGCCGGAATCCCGCTGATCGAGATCGTCACCAAGCCGATGACCGGTGTGGGGCGGCGAGCCGGTGAGGTCGCGCGGGCCTACGTGAGCGCACTGCGAGACCTGCTGAAAACCCTTGGCGTCAGCGACGTCAAGATGGAGCAGGGATCGCTGCGGTGTGACGCGAATGTGTCGTTGCGGGTCCGCGACGATCACGATCAGGATGCCGTCCCGCTCGGCACCCGGACCGAGACCAAGAACGTGAACTCACTGCGCAGCGTGGAACGTGCTGTCCGGTACGAGATCTCGCGCCAGGCCGCGATCCTGGGCACCGGCGGCCGGGTCGTGCAGGAGACCCGGCACTGGCAGGAGGGCTCGGGGCAGACGACCCCGGGCCGGGAGAAGTCGGACGCCGAGGACTACCGCTACTTTCCCGAGCCCGACCTGGTCCCGATCGTGCCTGGCCCGGACTGGGTCGAGCAGCTGCGCGCGACCCTGCCCGAGCCGCCCGCCGCCCGCCGCCGCCGGTTGATGGCCGAGTGGAACTTCACCGACACCGAGATCCGTGACCTGCTCAACGCCGGTGCGGTCGAACTGGTGGAACAGACGGTGGCCGCGGGTGCGTCCCCGGCGGCGGCCCGCAAATGGTGGAGCGGGGATCTGCTGCGGCGGGCCAACGCCGCTGGCGTGGGACTGAGTGAGCTGCCGGTGACGGCGGCCCAGGTCGCTCAGCTGCAGCAGATGGTCGGCGACGGCAAGCTCACCGACACCCTGGCCCGCCAGGCCCTGGACGGTGTGCTGGCCGGAGAGGGTGATCCAGCTGACGTGGTCACCGCCCGGGGGCTCGCCGTGGTCTCGGACGAGGGTGCGCTCTCGGTTGCGGTGGACCAGGCGATCGCGGCCAACCCGGCGATCGCGGACAAGATCCGGGCGGGCAAGGTGGCCGCTGCTGGGGCGCTGATCGGAGCGGTGATGAAGGAGATGCGCGGCCAGGCCGATGCGGCCCGGGTGCGTCAGCTGGTGCTCGCGAAGCTCGGCGTCTCCGAGGGCTGAACAGGACAGTCATGGACTCGCAGCCGCGCCCGCCGCTGGCGTTGAGCACCGCCGCGGGCAACACCGCCGGGCTGATCGGCGCCTCGCTCACCGGGCGCGAGGCGCTGCGGCAGGCAGTCGGATCGATCAGGAATCTGCGACGCGACCCGGTGGTGGTGGTCTGCGCCGTCCTGGCCCTGCTGGCAGGGGCGGCTATCGGGCTGATGAGTATCTTTCGTCGGCCGGGGACGGTGGCCACCGGGACTCTGCTGCCCGCCTTGATCGCTTTGGGCGGGGGCCTGCTGCTGGCCTGGGCGGGCTGGAAGAGCAGGTCCCAGGTGCGCTTCCGGCGATGGATGGCGGCTGCTCTGATCATCTGGGCGACCGGCCAGATCATCAACGGTATCCAGGTGATCGGCGCCACCCCTCAGTTCCCGGCGCCGGGTGACCCGATCAGCGTGCTGGCCGCCCCGCTGGCCCTCAGCGCCGTGCTGACCGTGCCCTGGCGGGGACGGTTGTCGCACTCGGGGCTGCGGCTCGGGCTGGACTCCTCGCTGCTGGGGGTGGCTCTGGCCCTGCCGATCTGGCATTTCGGATTCTTCCCGGCCCTTCCTGCGGGCTCACTGCAGGCCAGCGAGATCGCGGCCGTGATCATCCTGGTATCCGAGGTGTGTGTGGTCTCCGTGGTCGCCCTGGGCTTCCTGCGCGACTTCGACCGGTACCTGTTCGTCGCCTGGATCGGAATCGGCTGCTACACCATCGGTGACCAGGCCAATCAGACGCTCAACCTGAGCCACCCGGGGCACTGGACCTGGTTCGGTGCGCTGATGTGCGGGGTGGCCTGGCCGTTGATCGTCGCGGGCCTGCTGCGGTACCAGCCTCCGGCGGCCGGGAACGCGCGCGGCGACTGGCGCGGCAACCTTGAGGAGCGAGGAGCCACTTTCACCACCACCGTGAGCCTGATCATGGTGGTGACCACCCTGGGCGCCCTGATGGTCAAGCCAGCCACTGATCGCTGGGCCTTGTCCTTGATCATCGTGGCCGGGGCGGTGTACTGGGCCCGGGAACTGCTCAACTCCCGCTTCCGCAACCAGCTGATGCGCGAACTGCATGCCGAGGCGACGGCGGATCCGCTGACCGGCCTGGCCAATCGGCGGGTCCTGGCCGGGCGAATGGCCGCGCTCAGCCCGGCTGACTCGTGGTGCCTGCTCACGGTCGATCTGGACGGGTTCAAGGATGTCAACGATCTGCTCGGGCACAGCAAGGGCGATCAACTGCTGGCTGCGGTCGCGTCGCGGCTGCGGGAGGCCGCTCCGCCGGACGCCCTGGTCAGCCGGATCGGGGGCGACGAGTTCGCCATCCTGCTGCCGGGGGACATCGAGGCCGGGGCCCGGGCCGGTGCGGCCGTGGTCACGGCCGTCCGTCAGTCCGCTGCCGACGTGGACGGGGTTGGCCGGGTCGAGGTTTCGGCCAGCGTCGGGGTGGCGGCCGTGCATGGGAACGCGCAGGGCCAGGTGATTCTCCTGCCGCCCGCGCAGCCATTGCCCGTCGATGCACCGTACGACGGCGCCGTCGCTCGTCCGGGCCGCCGGGGCCAGATGCAAGCCACCGGAACGAATCCGGCTGCTCCAGGGACGCCGATCCGGCACTCCGCAGCGGTCCCGCTCTCCCGGCTCGGCGCGAAACGTCCGGCCCCCGGTGGTGAGCCCCCGAAGGAGAACGGTTCGGCGGACCCCGCCCGGCTGGCCCGGCCCGAAGTGGTGGACGCGCTCAGTGCCCTCTCGGCGTCCTCGGCCGCGTTGCGGGTGGCCAAGGCCGGTGGCCGCAACCGGGTGGAGATCTACGACGCGTCGGTGGCTCAGATCCGGCGCCGGCGACTCCTGGTCGAAGAACGCCTGAGGGCGGCGGTCGAGACCGGCGCCATCACGGTGCGATACCAGCCCATCATGGATCTGCGCCGGGGGGTGCTGGCCGGGTGCGAGGCGCTGGCCCGCTGGACGGACCCGGAACTGGGACCGGTCGACCCGGGGGAGTTCATCACCGTCGCGGAGCAGACCGGCCTGGTGGTGGCCATCGGCGAGCGGGTGCTGCAGGAGACGTTGCGCCGCGCAGCCAGTGCCGGGCTGTTCGAACGCGGCCTGCGGGTGAGTTGCAACGTCTCGCCGGTGCAGCTTCGGGTGGCCGGCTTCGACCGGGTCGTTCAGGAAGCCATTGCCTCGCATGGGGTTCCGTGCGAGCAGCTGGTGATCGAGGTGACCGAGCAGGTGCTGGTCGAAGAGGGCCAGGCGGCGCAGACCCTGCACCGGCTGGCCGGTCAGGGCCTGACCATCGCCATCGACGACTTCGGCACCGGCTACTCCGCGCTGGGTTATCTGCCCCGGCTGCCCGCCGACATCCTGAAGATCGACCAGTCGCTGACCAGCAGCCTGATCGCCGAGCCGCGCTCACGGGCGATCACCCGGGCCGTGGTCGACCTGGGCCGCACGGTCGGGCTCAGCGTGGTGGTCGAAGGGGTGGAGTCGGGCCAGGTCGACGATCTGGTCCGCCGGATGGGCGTCGGCTTCGGCCAGGGTCTCTACTACGGGCAGGCGATGGAGGCCAGCGAGCTGGCCGCGATGGCCGACCGGGTCAATGTGACCCAGAGCTGAACGATTCGCCGCCGCGCAGGGCTCAGCGCAGGATCAGCCGGATGACCCGATCGTCGTCCGCGGCGGGACTGCCCCGGCCGTCGCGGTTCGAGGTGGTGATCCACAGAGATCCGTCCGGTGCGGCGACCACGTTCCGGATCCGGCCGAACTGCCCGCGCAGCCAGGCTTTCGGCGGCCCGGCCGTGCCGCTGGCCGGGTTCAGCGGTACCTGCCAGACCCGTTCACCGCGCAGGGCCCCGATATAGGCGACATCGCCGATGATGGCCATCCCGCTGGGAGATGCGTCACTGGTCGGCCATTGCACCACCGGGTCGGCGAATCCCGATCTCCCGGCCTTGCCCTCGACGGTGGGCCACCCGTAGTTCCGGCCGGGCAGGATGCGGTTCAGCTCGTCCCAGCGGTTCTGCCCGAATTCGATCGCCCATGGATGGTTCAGGCTGTCGAAGGCCAGCCCCTGCACGTTCCGGTGACCCATCGAATAGACCGGCGAACCCGTGAACGGGTTGTCGGCGGGCACGCTGCCATCCAGATTCACCCGGAGGATCTTGCCGTTCAGGCTGGACCGATCCTGCGAGCGGGCCGAATTCGTCGCGTCACCGGTTCCGATCCAGAGCTTGCCGTCCGGGCCGATCTTGAGCAGGCCGCCGTTGTGGTTACCCGCCGAGGCGATCCCGGACAGCACGGTCCGCGGCGCCCCGAGCCGGGTGCCGTCCCAGGCCATCCGGACCACGATGTTGTCGCCTCCGGTGGAGGTGAGGTAGGCGAACAGGGTGCCGGTGGCCGAGCCGTTGGCCCCGGGCTGGAAGGCCAGGCCGAGCAGCCCACCCTCGCCCTGGTCAGCCACCCCAGGCACGGTGCCGATCGCCGAGACCCCGCCGCTGGCATCGACTCTCACGATCTGCCCGGTTGGTCGCTGGGCCACCAGTGCCGAACCGCCGGGCAGGAACGTGACTCCCCAGGGGACGTCGAGCCGGGTGGCCAGGGTGCGGCCCGCGGTCACGCCCGGCGCCGCTGATCCAGATCTGATGGCCGGTGACGAACTGGCAGGCTCCCCGCCGGTGGGCGCCGGTCCGGCTGGGGCGGGCTGTTCGCCGGCCGGGGACGAGCATCCCGCGAGAGCGAGCATCGCGGCCGCCAGTGCCGCCAGTGCCGCCAGTGCCGCCGGTGCCGCCGGTGCCGCCAGTGCCGCCAGTGACGGG
>CALMAR010000077.1 GCA_937859855.1 uncultured Kineosporia sp. | reverse complement strand
GTTGCTCACCCGTGGGCGGTTCAGCGTCGGCAGGCACGGTCATACCTCGAGCAGCTCGGACTCCTTGTGCTGCAACAGGTCGTCGATGTTGTCGACGTGACGCTTGGTGACCTGCTCCAGCTCTTTCTCGGCCCGGGCGCCGTCGTCCTTTCCGGCCTCGCCGTCCTTGACCAGCCGGTCCAGCTCCTCCTTGGCGTGCCGGCGCACGTTGCGGACGGAGACCCGGGCGTCCTCGGCCTTGTGCCGGGCCAGCTTGATGTAGTCCTTGCGCCGCTCTTCGGTCAGTTGGGGCAGGTTGATCCGGATGATGGTGCCGTCGTTGGCCGGGTTGACGCCCAGATCGGAGTCACGGATGGACTTCTCGATATCCGGCATCGCCGCCCGGTCGTAGGGGGTGATGATGACCGTGCGGGCTTCGGGGATCGCGAACGAGGCCAGCTGCTGCAGCGGCGTCGGGGAGCCGTAGTAGTCGACCAGGATCTTGCTAAACATCTGCGCGTTGGCCCGGCCGGTGCGGATGGTGGAGAAGTCTTCCTTGGCGACCTCGACAGCCTTGTCCATCTTCTCCTCGGCCTCGAGGAGGGTCTCGTCAATCACTGTCGCTCCTTCGTCCGCGGCGCTTATCGGATCCCATCGGCTGAATCAGGCTAACCAGGCGTTTACCCCGCAGTCACCAGGGTGCCAATTCTTTCACCCCGGACGGCCCGGGCGATGTTTCCCTCGCCCTCCATCCCGAACACGATCATCGGCAGCCGGTTATCCATGCACAGGCTGAAGGCGGTGGCGTCGACCACCCTGAGCCGCTGGGCCAGCGCATCGCCGTAGGTGACCTGCTCGAGCTTGCGCGCGGACGGGTCGATCCGGGGATCGGCGGTGTAGACGCCGTCCACCCCGTTCTTGCTCATCAGAACCGCGTGTGCCTTGATCTCCAGCGCCCGCTGGGCCGCGGTGGTGTCCGTGGAGAAGTAGGGGGCCCCCAGTCCGGCTCCGAAGATCACCACCCGGCCCTTCTCGAGGTGCCGGATCGCCCGCCGCGGAACGTAGGGCTCGGCCACCTGGCCCATCGTGATCGCGGTCTGCACCCGGGTGTCGATCCCGGCCTTTTCCAGGAAATCCTGAAGGGCCAGGCAGTTCATCACCGTTCCGAGCATGCCCATGTAGTCGGCCCGGGCCCGGTCGATGCCGTGTTGGGACAGCTCGGCGCCGCGGAAGAAATTGCCGCCTCCCACCACCACGGCGACCTGGGCCCCTTCGCGAACCACTTCGGCGATCTGACCAGCCAGCACCGCCACGGTCTCCGGATCCACGCCGAGCTTGCCCGCGCCGAACACTTCACCGGACAGCTTGAGCAGCACCCGGCGATAGATCGGGCCGCCCATATCGGGGCGGCCGGCCAAGGCCTGGTCCGAGAGGTCCTCCACCACCTGGGTCACCCACAACTCCGTTCGCCGGGCTGCCGTTGCACGCTGGCGCTCAGTCTGCCGTACCCGGCCGCACCTGACTGCCCGTGACGCAGCAAGAGCCGGGCTGGGCGCATCCGGTGAGGATGCGGCCCGCCCGGCCCTGGCTGGCCGATGCTCAGGCGCCGACCCGGAACCGCGCGAAGGCGGTGACGCCAACACCCGCGGCCTTGAGCACCTTGTCGACCGTGAGGCTCTGATCCTTGGCGTACTTCTGCTCCAGCAGGACGTTCTCCTTGTAGAAGCCCCCGACCCGGCCCTCGACGATCCGGGCCAGGGCCTGCTCGGGCTTGCCCTCGTTGCGGGCGGTCTCCTCGGCGATCCGGCGCTCGGTCTCGACCACCTCGGACGGGACCTCATCGCGGTTGAGATAGGCGGGAGGGAGGGCGGCGATGTGCAGCGCGACGTCGCGAGCCACGTCGTGCTGCGCGTCGGTACCGACCAGCACCCCCACCTGCGGGGGCAGGTCCGGATTGGTCCGATGCAGGTAACTGGCCACATGCGCGGCCTCGATCCGGGCGATCCGCCGGATCACGATCTTCTCCCCGATCGCGGCGTTGCCCTCGTCGATCAACTGCTGCACCGAGCGACCGCCGGGCAGCTCACTCTTCAGCAGCGTGTCGGCGTCCTCGGCCCTGACCGCGACGGCCTGCTCCAGCACCTGCTGAGCGAGCGCCTGGAACGTGTCGCCCTTGGCCACGAAATCGGTCTCGCAGTCCAGTTCGAGCAGCACGCCGACGCCCTCATCGACATAGGCGGTGACCAAGCCGTTGGACGTCGTGCGGCTCTCCCGCTTGGCGACTCCCTTCTGGCCCTTCACCCGCAAGTACTCGACGGCCTTGTCGAAGTCGCCGTCGCTCTCGACCAGTGCGTTCTTGCAGTCCAGCATTCCGGCACCGGTCTGCTCACGCAGTCTCTTGACATCGGCGGCGGTGTAGTTCGCCATTCTCAGCTGACTCCTGTCATACCCGTTCGTTGAAAAAGTGAGGCAGCGCGGATGCGCGCATCGCCGGACCGCGCGACCCAGCCGGTCTAGCTCCCGGCGTCGACGGACTCGGCGATGGTCTCGCCCGGCTGGTCCAGCGGCGTGCCACCGCTCTGGGTCTCGGTCTCCGCCTCGGCCGCATCATCCCTGAGCGTGGCCGCCGCGACCGCCTCGGTTCCGGCGATTTCGGATGCCTCGTTCGCTGGTACAGCACTGGCCGCGCCCTCACTGTTCCCAGCCTCTGGCGCACCAGCCCCGGCGTCCGGCCCAGCCTCTGGCGCACCAGCCTCAGCGTCCGGCCCAGCCTGGGCGTCCTGACCGGCCAGCAGGTCACGCTCCCACTCGGGCAGCGGCTCATCGGCCGCGACCGTGCCGTCACCGGCTGCTCCCGCGGCGGGGGGGGCGGCCGCGCGCCGGTAGAACAAAAAGAGGCCCCCCGCACACGGGTGAGCAGGGTGACCGAGCGGATCGCATCGTCATTGCCCGGGATCTTGTAGTCGATCTCGTCCGGGTCGCAGTTGGTGTCCAGGATTGCCACCACCGGGATGCCGAGCTTCCTGGCCTCGTCGACGGCCAGGTGCTCCTTCTTGGTGTCGACGATCCAGACCGCGCTGGGCACCCGGTTCATGTCCCGGATCCCGCCCAGGGTCTTGCTCAGCTTGTCCTTCTCCCGGCGCAGGACCAGCAGTTCCTTCTTGGTCATGCCGCTCTTGGCGACGTCCTCGAAGTCGATCTCCTCGAGTTCCTTGAGCCGCTGCAGGCGCTTGTGCACGGTCTGGAAGTTGGTCAGCATGCCGCCCAGCCAGCGCTGGTTCACGAAGGGCATGCCGACCCGGCTGGCCTGCTCGGCAATGGGTTCCTGGGCCTGCTTCTTGGTGCCGACGAACAGGATGCTTCCGCCGTGGGAGACGGTCTCCTTGACGAAATCGAAGGCGTTGTCGATGAACGCCAGCGACTGCTGCAGATCGATGATGTAGATGCCGTTGCGCTCGGTCAGGATGAAGCGCTTCATCTTCGGGTTCCAGCGCCGGGTCTGGTGCCCGAAATGGACACCGCTGCCGAGCAGCTGGCGCATGGTCACGACGGCCATGGACATGACTCCTTGCGGCACCGGCCAGAAGCGGGCGCCCTCGGTTGTTCGCGATCCCGGGCTCGGGACCGCGCCTGGTGTCCGCGACGACGTCGTGACCGGTGAGCCATCCTCCGGCTGGACGCCGATGGTGCTGGACCCGGACCGAGTGACGCCGCCCCGCTCGGATGCTGTCCGGCTTTCGCCGGAGCATGATGAGCGGTCCGCGAGCACGCGAAGTCGGCCAGCGAACCGGCCGCCCGTCCATGCTATGCGGCCAGCAGGCCGACGGCCAAAACGAGCAAGGAGGAAGTTCGGCCAGTCCACAACCCGTACGACCTCCGAGTTGTCCACAGATTGCGCCGACCGGGATCTGCGTGGCGATCGACGCGCCAGGCTCCTCGACATGGTCTTTCGCCGATCCCTGGTGGTTCCGATCTCGGCCGCCCTGCTGCTTCTGGGCTCGTCTCCCGCCGCCTCGGCTGCGCCTCCACCCGCTCTGTCCGATCCGGCTCGGCCAGATGACTCCTCCGGCTCAGGCCTTCTGCTCTGGGGCCTGGCGATTATCAGGGGATCTGGCTCCCTGGATCCGGGTCCTCGCGGCTCCGCTCCAGCCGCTCAATTCTCGGCGGCGGCTTGGTCCCAGAGCCGGGCATTGGCCCGCTCCGGCCTGGCGGCGCCTCGCGTCTGGCGCTGGCCCCTCGAACCGGCCCCAGTCGTGCTCCGGCGCTTTCAGATGGGGCCCTATCGCTGGTCCGCTGGCCATCGCGGAGTGGATCTGGCGGCCGGGCCTAGCTCGATGATCAGAGCGCCCGCCGATGGCCAGATCAGTTTCGCCCGCCTGGTGGCAGGCCGGCCGGTGCTGAGCATCGACCACGGCAAGTCGATGATCAGCAGCGTGGAACCGGTGGCTGCGCTGGTGCGGACTGGCCAGTTCGTGCGAGCCGGTCAGGTCGTCGGCGTCTTGAGTGCCGTTCCGGATCACTGTGCTCCGGTCAGCTGCCTGCACTGGGGCGTTCGCTCCGGGGTGCCTACATCGATCCGCTGTCCCTCGTCCGCCGGTTAACCGGCCCCATCGTGCTGCTGCCCCTCCGTTAGGGTCCTGGCCCGGCTGATCCGATCCGGCCAGTCCGGCCTACCCGAATGGTCAGCTGACCTCGGACATTTTGACCCGCAGCTGCATCACGGCCTTGGTGTGCATCTGGCAGATCCGGGATTCGGTGACGCCCAGAACCCGCCCGATCTCGGCCAGCGTGAGGCCTTCGTAGTAATAGAGGGTGACGACGATCTTTTCCCGCTCGGGCAGCTGGTTGATCGCGCGGGACAGCAGGAACTTGGTCTCTTCCGATTCGAAGGCGGCGACCGGATCCTCGGCCTTGGTGTCTTCCAGGGTGTCCACGAGGGAGAGCTTGTCGCCCTTCTCACCACCGACCGTCAGCAGCTCGTCGAGGGCGACCACGTTGACGTAGGACACCTGGGAGAACACCGCGCGCAGGTCGTCCATCGACATGCCCAGCCGCTCGGCCACCTCGGACTCTGTGGGGGTCCGCCGCAGTTCCCCCTCCAGCGCAGCGTAAGCCCGTTCCACCTCGCGAGCCTTGTAGCGCACTGAGCGCGGGATCCAGTCGATTGCCCGCAACTCATCAATGATCGCGCCACGGATCCGGGCAATGGCATAGGTCTCGAACTTGATCGCCCGATCGATGTCGAACTTCTCGATCGCGTCGATCAGCCCGAAGATCCCGTAGGAGACGAGATCGGCCTGTTCGATGTTGGGGGGAAGGCCGACGCCGACCCGTCCCGCCACGTACTTGACCAGAGGCGAGTAGTGCAGGATCAGCCGTTCACGGGTTCCCGGGTCTCCGGTGTGCTTGAACTTCTCCCACAGGGCGCGCAGGGCAGCTTCGTTGGCCGCCACCTCGTCCTGAGTGCTCACCGAATCGACCAGCGCATCGCTGTCGGTCGTCACCGCGGGTTCCTCCCCTGCTGGCCTGCGCCCGGCACTAGGCCCGTGGGTGGGCCTGGCGATAGCTGCTGCGCAGCCGTTCCACGGACACGTGCGTATAAATCTGCGTCGTCGTTAGCGTAGCGTGACCAAGCAACTCCTGTACGCTACGAAGGTCCGCGCCGCCGTCGAGAAGATGAGTTGCGGCGCTATGTCTTAACCCGTGTGGCCCAAGGGATGTCACGCCATCGGCGGCTCCGAGAAGCTTGTGCACGACGGTGCGGACCTGCCGTTGCCCTATTCGTCGTCCGCGCCGGCCCAGGAACAGGGCTCGCGTCCGGCGTCCCGGTGCGGCGGGATCCGGAATCACCTCCCGCCGGGCCTCGATCCACTCGCGTAGCGCCGTGGCGGCGGGGACGCCGAAGGGAACCACTCGTTCCTTCGCGCCCTTACCCATCACTCTGACCGTGCGCCGGGCCTCATCCAGATCGTCCAGGTCGAGCCCACACAGCTCCCCTGCTCGGATGCCGGTCGCATACAGCAGTT
Organism: uncultured Kineosporia sp.; assembly: GCA_937859855.1. Next base: position 12,138 of record CALMAR010000077.1, on the reverse strand, counting down.
CGACCATGGCCAGGTCCCGCCGCGCAATGGCGACGTCGATCGGGCTCTGAGCTGTCTGAGCTGCACCGGCAAGGTCGGATCCGGTCCACTCCGAGCTGGACCGTCCGGATTGGGCCGGGCCGGGTTCGGCCCCGCCGGGCTGGAGGCCACCGGCCTGGCCTCCCGCCTGCTCCCATCCTGGCTGGGAGCCCACCGGCTCGCCCCCTTGCTCGCGCCTGCCGATCTCGCCGGCTTCGCCGGACTCGCCGAAACTACTGACCGGTCGTGAATCGATCCGGCTCCGGGCCAGGGCCATCGCGTCCCGAGCTTGTTCCGCACGCAGAACAGCGGGCAAGGGACGGCCACGCTTGGGCGATTGCAGCCGCAGTCCAGGGTCGGCGGCCGCCCGGCCAGTGCGCGCCAGCCAGCGGGTGAACGCCTTGGCGCTGGCGGACCGGCGAGCAATCGAAGATCGAGCCTGGCCAGACACCGACAGGCCAGCCAGCCAGGAGCGCAGCAGGCCCAGGTCCAGTTCTGCCGGGTCATCCCGTCCGCGCTCGGCCGCGTGCGACCCGAGCGCCCGTATGTCCGAGAGATAGGCCCGCACAGTGTGCTCCGAAAAACCGCGCTCAGCAGCCAGGAAGCGGCTGAATCCATCGATCGCCGCCACCCACTTCGCCGGAAGCGCCGGGGCCACTCTCCAACTATGGCGACCGGCGGCGCGAATTCACCGGATTGCGGGCCGCCTGCCGTTCCGCCGCCGCTACCGCCATCGGCTCACCGCCCATCGGCTCACCGCCCATCGGCTCACCGCCCATCGGCTCACCGCCCATCGGCTCACCGGCTCACCGGCTCACCGGCCCGTCGGGCTCACGAGCGCGGCGGCCGTGGACGTGAGGACGGGCTGGCCTTGCGCCAACCGGGCCCCTCCGAGTCCCCCGAGTCCGTGAAGTCACTTGAGCCACCCGGGTCACCCATGGCGCTGCTTCCGGCTCGTTCGGCCAGGCCTGAGAGTTCCAGCCGGCCCAGGGCAGCCTGTACCAACGCGGGCTCGACCCCCGCCACCCGGCTCAGGGACAGCAACCCGGCGGGCCGGTTCCGGGGAAGCGCGTCGAACACCCGCAGATCAGGGGGGCTCAGGCCATCGTGCGCAGCGGCGGGCCCGGCCACCTGATCAGCCAAGCCACTTCCGATGGGGCTGAGCAGCTCGATCACTTCATCCGCACCAGTCACGCAGACCGCTCCTTCGCGCAGCAGCCGGTGGCATCCGTACGAGGACGGCGATGTCACCGGGCCGGGGACCGCGGCGACGGTGATGCCGATGTTGGCGGCCCGTCCAGCCGTCCCCAATGCTCCCGACCGATGCCCGGCTTCAACCACGACCACCAGCTGGGACAGCCCGGCGATCAGCCGGTTCCGCTCCAGGAACCGCCAACGAGCAGGCATTGAGCCCGGCGGGAATTCGCTGATCAGGCAGCCGCTGGCCGCGATCCGGGCGATCAGGTCGTCGTGACCGCGGGGGTAGGCTCGTTCGACTCCGCAGGCCAGGACCGCGACTGTCGGACCCTCCCGGCTGAGCGAACCACGGTGCGCTGCCGCATCGATGCCGAACGCCGCTCCGGACACCACTGTGATCCCACGATCGGCGCATCCCTCAGCGAGCTGCCGGGCGATCTGGGTGCCATAGGTCGTTGCGGCTCTGGCACCAACGATGGCCACACAGCGGGCCGAGGCGGCCCCAAGATCCAGCGGGCCACGAACCCAGAGGCAGAAGGGACTGCCCTGTCCCAGTGCTTCGAATCCTGGTGGCCACTCCTCGTCGCCGGGGATGATCAGCCGGGCCCCGATGACGTCAGCCACCTCCCGATCGGCCAGCGGGTCCACCTCGCCGAGCCGGACCTGCCAGCGGGCCGGACCTCGTCCGGCGATCACCCGGTGGAAGGCGTCCACGGGGCCGACCTCAGCGATCAGTCTCTGCGCGGTGGTGTCCGACGGCTCGGCCAGCCGGCTCCAAGCAGCGCGCACCAGCCGCTCGTCAGTGCCGTCAAAACGCAGCCGCCCGATCAACCCGGATCGGCTCGCCACGCCCGTCGTGCCGGCGTGCCCACTCGTACCCAGCTGGCCGGCCTCGTTCATGCCGCCACCTGGCCCCGCTGGCGCAGGGTCAGTGCCTGGCCCACTTCAGTCTCGCCCGGTCGATCGAGGCCAGCCAAGTCGGCCAAGGTCCAGGCGATCCGCAGAACCCGGTCATAGCCACGGATCGAAAGTGATCCCCGGTCCAGGGCCGAATCCACTGAACGAGTAGCGGATTTCGGCAGTTGCAGGGCTCCGCGCAGCCAACCGCCGGGCACCTCGCCATTCAGCCGCCATGGCGTCCCGGCCAATCGTTCCCGCTGCACATCGCGAGCAGCGGCCACCCGGACCGCGACCGTGGCGCTGGTCTCCGGCTGTTCGTCGCTGGCTAAGTCGTAGCGGCCGACCGGCGCCACCTCGACCTGCAGATCGACCCGATCGAGCAGCGGCCCGGACAGCTTGGCGAGATATCGGCGGCGCACCGGCGACGAGCAGGTGCAGAGCAGCCCCGAGCCGTAGCACAGGCCGCACGGACAGGGGTTGGTGGCCATCACCAGCTGGAAGCGAGCCGGAAATCGAGCCGTGCCCCCGGCGCGGTGAATGACCAGCTCACCGTGCTCCATCGGTTCGCGCAACGAATCCAGTACCCGGCCACCGAACTCAGCCGCCTCGTCCAGGAACAGCACGCCCCGGTGGGCCCGGGACGCAGCCCCCGGATGTGGCATTCCACTACCGCTGCCACCGCCGACCAGCGACACCATGGTCGACGAGTGATGCGGATTCTCGAACGGCGGCCGACGGATCAGCCCGGCCGACGGATCCAGGGTTCCGGCCAGGGAGTGCACCGCGGTCACCTCGACCGCCTCCTCCCCAGACAGGTCGGGCAGCAGCGTGGTCAGGCGCTCGGCCAGCAACGTCTTGCCCGCACCGGGCGGGCCGATGAAGAGCAGGTGGTGCCCACCGGCCGCAGCCACCTCCAGCGCCCTGCGAGCCTCGTGCTGGCCCATCACATCGGCCAGATCGCCGCGACCGGTCCGGGCCGGATCGCCGAACAGGCAGTCAGCCCGGCCAGCGCCGTCTCCAGCCACGCCGGTGCTGGCATCCTCCGGCTCCGGTCCGTCGGACACCCTGACCGGGACGCCGCCGAGCAGCGCGATCACGTCGGACAGGTGGCTGGCCGGCCACACTTTGGCCTCACTGACCAGCGCCGCTTCCCGCGCGTTCGCGGCCGGGACCACGACGTCCGGGAGACCGCGGGCAACCGCGGCCAGCACGGCCGGCAACACGCCGCGGACCGGCCGGACCCGGCCGTCCAGTCCGAGCTCACCGATCAACACGAAACGGCTGGCCGGCTCCACGGGCACGACCTGGGCGGCCATCAGCAACGCCGCCGCGATGGCCAGGTCGAAGCCGGTGCCTGCCTTGGGCAGGGCCGCTGGCGACAGGTTCACGGTGATCCGGCGCTGCGGCAGCGCGAAGCCGGAGTTGGCCGACGCCGCGCGCACCCGATCCCGGGACTCGTTCAACGAGACGTCGGGCAGTCCGACCAGCCCGAATGCGGGTAACCCGTTGGCGATGTCGGCCTCGACCTCGATCAGGTGCCCCTGCAGCCCCAGCACGGAGACTGCGCAGGCCCGGCCGAGCGCCACCTCAGCCCACCCCCCGCAGGTGCTGGACGATCTCGTCGCCGGCGGCCGGGCTCCAGATCGCGACCACGTCGATCCGGACATCCGGGTAGTACCTCGGCTGCTCGGAAAGCCAGGCGCCGGCCAACCTGCGCAACCGGCCCAGCTTGACTGGGGTGACCGCATCCAGCGGATCACCGCAGACCGCTGTCCGGCGGGTCTTCACCTCGCAGATGACGACGCAGCCGCCATCCACAGCGACGATGTCGATCTCGCCCTGAGCACACCGCCAGTTCCGCGCGACGATCTGAAATCCCTGCGCCGTCAGGAAGTCCGCCGCAACCAGTTCACCGTGCCGCCCCACCGCCGAGTTGGACATCGGCCTCACCCCCGGCGATCACCTTGCCGGGAGGAGGAACGGCAAAGCAGGGCGCGGCTCAGAATGTGGATAACTGGAGGGTCGTGCAGCTTGTGGACTACTCGAATGTCAGCCCGGGAAGCCGCCCGACTTGGGCACCTGCAGCTCGTTGGGATTGAGCTCCTCGACGTTGACGTCCTTGAAGGTCACTACCCGGACCGCCTTGACGAACCGGGCCGGGCGATAGATGTCCCAGACCCAGGCGTCGGTCAACGCGACCTCGAAGTAGACCTCACCATCGGCCGAGCGGACCTTGAGGTCCACCTGGTTGGCCAGATAGAAGCGCCGCTCGGTTTCGACCACGTAACTGAACAGGCTGACCACATCGCGATACTCGCGATAGAGCTGCAGCTCCATCTCGGTCTCGTAGTTCTCCAGGTCCTCGGCGCTCATCGCCCCATCATGTCGCAGCCGCAGCGCCGAGCCACATTCCCAGCGTCACCGCGGCCAGCCCGCCCGCCACCGTGATCACAGCATTCACACCGGCCAGCAGCAGCAGCCGGCGCCGGGCCAGCCGCACCATTTCGTAGCCGAACGAGCTGTAGGTGGTGAAGGCGCCGCACCAGCCGGTGGACAGGCCGAGCACCAGCGCGCCCGGCAGCGCCCGGCGATCGGCGAATCCACTGATCAGGCCCAGTACCAGCGACCCGAGCAGGTTGACCACCACCAGGCCCCACGGAAAGACAGTCCGGTGCCGGGACTGCACGAACCGGTCCAGCAGGAAGCGGCAGGGTGCACCGGCCGCCGCACCCAGAACCACCGCCAGCAGGTTCACCGATCCACTTCCGGCTCCGGAGCCTCCATCCGGCCCCCGCCGGACAGCGCCTCACCGGCCGCGGTGGCCAGCAGGGTACCAGCCAGCGTGAACACCAGATAGCTGACCGCCGCGACCGGCCGGCCGGCGCTGAACAGGTGGTACCCGTCCAGTGAGGATGCCGACAGGGTGGTGAAGCCGCCCAGCACACCCACCCCGATGAACGGCCGAAGATACGGGGACGGCGATGATGCCCGCTCCAGCCAGCCCATCAGCAGGCCGATGCCCAGGCCGCCGAGCACGTTGATCACCAGCACCGTCCAGGGCCACTGCGACGGCGCCCGCGGGAAGGCCTGGCCGAGGCCGTAGCGGGCCAGCGCCCCCAGCACTCCCCCCGCCGCCACGACGAGCAGCACCCGGGCGCTCACAACTGCGCCAGTTGGTGTTCCTCGATCGACAGCTGCCCGGTTCCCGCGCCGTCCACGGTCAGCAGACCGGGCAGGCTCCAGGACTGCCGGTGCAGCGGGGTCGCCCCGAAGCGCCGGATCGCTTCGATGTGCTCCGGCGCGGAGTAACCCTTGTTGCCCGCCCAGCCGTACTCCGTCTGCGGGGCGGACAACTCGATCATGTGCTGATCCCGCTCGACCTTGGCCAGCACACTGGCCGCCGCCACCGCAGCACAGCGCAGGTCGGCCTTGATCCGGGTGATCACCAGCGGTGGCACCCAGGACGGCTCGAGCAGGTCGGTCAGTGCGGGCGAGCGCTCCAGCTCGAACAGGGCAGCGGTGCCGGCCGGCTCGGCGAACGGACGGTTCAACGGGGCATGCAGCCAGTTGTGGTTACCGTCCAGCAGGGCCAGGTCGGGACGGACCGGGATCGCGGTCAGCGCCCGGCAGGCGGCCAGCCGGAGCGCACTGATGATCCCGATCCGGTCGATCTCGTCGGGCTGGGCGTGGCCGACCGCGTGGTGCGGCGCCCAGCGCCGCAGCCGGGGGACCAGCTTCTGCCGGGCCGCTGGGGTGAGCAGCTTGGAGTCGCGTACCCCCGCGGGCGCCGATCCGGTGGACAGATCGATCAGGACGACGCCAACCGAGACCGGCCCGGCCAGCGCCCCCCGGCCGACCTCGTCCACGGCGGCCAGCCAGCTGTGGCCCTCCCGCAGCAGCCGCCGTTCCTCCCGCAGGGACGGCGCGCGCAGACGATCAGCAGGCATCTCAGGGCGAGCGGACGTGCGCGAACGTGCCGGACGGATTACGCAGCAGGGTGAACCGGTCCAGCGGCCAGACCAGCACGAAGGCGCGCCCGACGACGTCCTTGACCGGCACGAAACCCGGTGTGTGGTAACGCGAATCCTGCGACATAGCGCGGTGATCACCCATTACCCACAGGTCTCCGGGCGGCACCTTCTGGGAGAACGGGTCCTTGCTCGGCGCGTTGTCCTGGTAGATGTACGGCTCGTCGATCGGCGTGCCGTTGACCGTGATCCGGCCCTGGGAGTCGCAGCAGGCCACGGTATCACCGGGCAGCCCGATCACCCGCTTGATCAGATGCTCGTCGGACTGGGCCGGCAGCAGGCCGACCCAGGTCAGGGTGTTGCGAATGCCGTCCCGGATGGGTCCTTCCGACGAGTCCTCCGAGGGGGTCAGCCAGTGGTCCGGGTCTTTGAAGACGACGATGTCGCCCCGCTTGAGATCGAACGGCCCCGGGGTCAGCTTGCTGACCAGCACCCGGTCCCCGTTGGTCAGAGTGTTCTGCATCGACTGAGAGGGGATGAAGAACGCTTGCACCAGAAAGGTTTTGATCAGCAGCGAGAGGCCCAGTGCGATCACCAGCACCAGTACCACCTCGCGGATGAGCCCGAAGGCACTGGCACCCGCCCTGGCCGGAGGTGGCTGCGGCTCAGCGGATCCCGCTTCTGCGTCCTTGAAGTCCGTCACCCGGTTCCTTTCCGATGCCGCGTGCGCTCAGCGGGCCGAGATGTGCCCCGGGCCAGAACACGCCGATGACCCGCCCCACTACTTTGTCTACCGGGACGGTACCTCCGCCGGGGTCACCCAGGTGAGCGCGGGAGTCCGCGGAGTCGCTGCGATGGTCTCCCATCACCCACAGCCGTCCCGGCGGAACCACCACGTCGAACGCCATCCGGCTGGCTGGTCCGTCCGAAGCCAGATACGGCTCCGGTACGGCCCTCCCATCAACGGCTAGCTGGCCGGCCGGGGTGCAGCAGGTCACCCGATCACCCGCCACACCGATCACCCGCTTGACATAGTCGGCGCTCCCGACCGGCATCCCGAAGGCGCTGGACACCGCCCGCCCGGCCGAGGCCAGGGCCGAGTCACTGGACCGGCTGGCCGGCTCGAACACGCCCCGGCCGTCGAACACGATCACATCGCCTCGCCCCGGTGACCCGAATCGGTAGGAGTAGCGGGACACCAGCACCCGGTCGCCAGCCCTCAGGGTGGGCTCCATCGAGCCGGACGGGATCACGAACGACTGCACCACGAACACCCGGATCAGCGCGATCGCCACCGCGGCAGTCAGCAGGACCACTGCGGCCCGACCGGCGGGAGAACGCCTCAGCCGCCGCGGGCGATCACCCGGCAGCCCCGCTGGCGGCGTCTGCACGGGCGTCAGCACAGACCGAATCCTCGCACGGCAGCAGCCGGAAATGGCTCAGCCCGGCACCGAACTGCGCAGATCAACGGGCAGGAACGTTGACCCGCTTCTCCTTGATCTTGGCGGCCTTGCCGCGCAGAGCGCGCAGGTAGTAGAGCTTGGCCCGGCGCACGTCGCCGCGGGTGGCGACCTCGATCCGGTCGATGATCGGGGAATGCACCGGGAAGGTGCGCTCCACTCCGACTCCGAAACTGACCTTACGGACGGTGAAGGTCTCCCGGACGCCGCCGCCGGACCGGCGGATCACGACGCCCTGGAACATCTGCACCCGGGAGCGGTTCCCCTCGACGACCTTCACATGGACCTTCAGGGTGTCACCGGCTCGGAAGGCGGGAACGTCGTCCCGCAGACTCGCGGCGTCCAGGTTGTCCAGCGTGTGCATCGAGTGTCGCTCTCCCGCGAATGCCACAGGTCACCCGCGCAGTCTGTTGGTCTGCGGACCGGAACGGCCGGAGCCGTACCGCGGATGCGTGCACGCGTCAGGCAGAAATCGGGCCGGTCGCGCGACCCCCCTGTGGCAGGGGCACGACCAGCCGCTCACAGCAGCGGCACGAGGGCCTCAGTCTGCCACAGGGCCGGCCAGCGGCCGAAATCGGCCGTCCTTCACCATCCAGCCCGCCGACTTCAGAATGGCCAGGTCAGCCCGGTCACAGGTGCTGGGATCCAGCCGCTCGATCAGGTCCGGCCGGCGGGTGGCGGTCCGTTTCAGCTCTTGGTCGCGGCGCCAGCGCTGGATCTTGGCGTGATGGCCGGACTGCAGCACGGTGGGGACGTCGCGCCCGCGCCAGCTGGCGGGCCGGGTGTAGACCGGATATTCGAGCAGGCCGTCCTGATGGCTCTCTTCGACCAGGCTCTCCGCGTTACCCACCACCCCGGGGATGAGCCGGCCAACCGCCTCGACGATGGCCAGCGCGGCGACCTCGCCACCGTTGACCACATAGTCGCCCAGGCTGATGGGCAGCACTGGCATTAGGGTGGCCGCCTCCTCGAAGACCCGTTCGTCGATGCCTTCGTAGCGCCCGCAGGCGATCGCCAGCCAAGGGAGGTCGGCCAGGTCGCGGGCCAGCCCCTGGGTCAGCGGCGCACCGGACGGGCTGGGCACCAGCAGCAGTGGCGCGGCGTCTGGGTCGTTCAGCGCGGCCCGGCCTCTGACCAGCAGCGATGCCAGCGCATCACCCCAGGGTTCGGGCCGCATCACCATTCCGGGGCCGCCGCCGGCCGGTGCGTCGTCCACCGTCCGGTGCCGGTCGGAGGTGAAGTCGCGCAGGTCATGGATCAGGACGTCGATCAGTCCGGCCGTGCGGGCCCGGCCGATCAGGGACAGCTCCAGCGGTTCCAGGTAGGACGGGAAGATGGTGATCACGTCGACCCGCAAGGCAGTGCCGAGCCTGGCCGCCGGCTCCGCCGCAGCCGTGCCGGTCCACTCCTGCACCAGCTGGGCCGCCAGCGCATCGGCCTGCGGATCAGCTGCCGGAGCGTCCTTCGGCCGCCGGATCAGGCTCATCCCTGGTCCAGCCCGCTGTCGATCGCATCGCCGATCGCCTCGCCGATCGCCTCGTCCAGCAGGCCGGGCGGGGCGTCGATCACGACCTGTCCGGCGGCCACGTCCACCGACGGCACCAGCTGGCGGACGAAGGGGACCAGCCGCTGCTGGCCATCCGGACGCCGGATCAGCAGCCGGTCCTGGGCCGGGCCGACCTCGAGGGAGAGCACCGTACCCAGGTCCTGACCGGAGGGGCTGACCGCGCGCAGCCCCGCCAGCTCGTGGCCGTACCAGGCGTCGTCCTCGCCCGGGCCGTCATCCACCTCGGCCTCGAGCAGGTGATGACGCAGCTGACCGGCGGCGCTGCGATCGCGTACCTCCTGGAAGGCCAGCAACGTGGTGCCGCTGTGCTCGCGCACCGACCGGATCGTGAGGGATGTCCAAGGGCTTTCCGCGGAGCCATTCTCAGGCGGCACCAGGGTCAGCACGGCGCCGGGCACGAAGCGCTGCCCGGGCACGTCGGTACGCACCTCGATGCTGACCTCTCCCCGGATGCCATGGGCACGCCCGATCCGGGCGACCACCCGCCACATGATCAGTCCGGTACCGGTGTGGAGGCCGGATCAGCGGCCACGATCGACGTCGACGACGTCAACCCTTACCGGTTCGCCACCCGACAGTGCCTTGATCACAGTGCGCAGGGCGGTAGCGGTCCGGCCCATCCGGCCGATCACCCGGCCCAGATCGTCGGGGTGAACACGCACTTCGAGCAGCGCCACCCGGCGCAGGTTCTTGCTGCGCACTTCGACGTCATCGGGATGCGCGACGATCCCGCGGACCAGGTGCTCGAGAGCCTCGCCCAGCATGCTCAGACCTGAGCTGCGGTCTCGTCCGCCACGGTCGTCTCGGCCGCGACATCAGCCGGGGACTCGTCGGCCGCCGGGCTGGGCTCAGCCGTCTCAGCAGGCTTCTCGGCGTCCGGCTTGCCGCGCCGGGCCCGCAGCGTCCTGGCCTCATTCTGGTTCAGGCTCTTGGCCTGCTCGAAGCCGGACCGGTCCTCGGTCCGGCGTTCGGCCACCTTCAGGGTGCCCTCGGCGCCGGGGATCCCCTTGAACTTCTGCCAGTCACCGGTGACCTTGAGGATGGCCAGCACCTGTTCGGTCGGCTGGGCGCCGACGCCGAGCCAGTACTGGGCCCGCTCGCTGTTCACCTCGATCATCGAGGGCTCGCGGGTTGGGTGGTACTTGCCGATCTCCTCGATGGCCCGGCCATCCCGCTTGGTGCGGGAGTCGGCGACCACGATGCGGTAGTACGGCGCGCGGATCTTGCCCAGGCGCTTGAGGCGGATCTTGACAGCCACGGGGTAGGAACTCCTGGTTCGTATGGGTGATCGAGCTTTGCCCGGGTGGGGTCCGGGCGCCAGGCCGATCGGCGGACTCGGCGCTGGTCAGGGAGAGAGGGCCCCGACCGGCCGGGTACAGCCGTCCATTGTGCCATGCCTCAGACGCCGGACCGACCACTCCGCGAGGGGTCGAGATCGAAGATCAACCCATCTTTGACCTGCCGCGTCGTTGCGCCGATGCCGTAAGCCCGGGCCCGGGTCAGCGCCACCGGCTGGGTGGCCAGGTTTTGCCAGGGTGTGCCCGTCGCTTGGGAGCGGACCAGCACGATGGTCCGGACGCCCAGCTCGCGCAACGCTCCCGCCGCCTCCGGTGAAGGGAATGCGGCCGCGATCCGGCGTAGCCGGGACTGGGCCGGGGGCTCGAATCCGCTGCCCCCGTTGAGCAGTTCGGGCCAGCCGTCGGTCGACCAGGTCATCACCAGGTAGTCCCGCTGCATGGACGTCGGCACCACCAGCACCGGTTCAGCCAGGGTCCTGAGCGCCACCGGCGGCGTCGGCACCACCGGCTGAGCCACCGCACCCACCCCTTCAGCCAGCACCAGTGCGGCCGGAATCAGCAGCAGTCCCGCTGGCCAGCCGGCATCCCGGGCCGCAGCGGCGGCTCGGCTGACCGCTCCGGCGCCCAGCAGGCCGAGGGCCAGGCCGCACCAGAGCACCAGCCGTCCGGGGGTACGCAGGGCCGACCAGCCGGGCAGGTGGTGGAACGCCCAGAGATAGGTGTAGCGGCCGCCCCAGGGCCCCGATGCCCCCAGCGCCAGCACTGCGAACACCAGCGCGAGCACACCCAGACCGGCCCGCGCTCGCGGCGTCCACACCGACCAGCGCAACCCGATCACGGCGAGCACGATCACCACCACCCCGGGCAGCAGGGTCTGCTCGGCCGGGGCGATCAGGCCAGCCCGCCAGGCGGACTGCAGGCCGCCCCACCACCAGCTCTCAGCCGGGGCGGTGAACAGGCCGCCATGGTGGGGGGAGTACAGCCGCACCATGCCATCGGTTCGCTCGGCGATCGGGAACCGCCGCACGGTGACCAGATAGGGGATGGTCAGCGCGACTCCGGTGGCGGCGAACACGGCCCCGCCGATCAGGTCGGCCCGGACCATCCGGCGGTTCCAGGGCCGCTGCCTCCAGCCGAGCAGGCCGGCGCTCAGGTAGACCCCGGCCAGCACCCACCCGAAGGGTATTCCCACCGCGAAGCCGAGGGTGAGCTGCCAGCAGGCGACTGCCCAGCCTGCCGCGATCCAGCCCGGACGCACCGGACGGCTCCCATGCGGGCCATCCCGGTTTCGCAGACTCCAGTCGTGCCCGTAGGCCAGCAGGGCCAGGGCCAGCACGATGCCGCCGGTGGAGAGCACGTTCAGGTGCCGGGCGTGGGCCAGCCGCCACGGAGCGAAACCGTAGGCCCCGGCCAGCACCAGGGCGCCGGGAATGTTCGCGCCCAGTACCCGGGCCAGCAGATAGGCCGCCCCGAAAGCGAGCGCGGCGGCCAGCACGTACAGCAGGTTGTAACTGAGCAGGGCGGAGCCCATCCCGCCGAACAGATCGAAGACGGCGGCGAACGGCGCGTACCCGAGCATGGTGTCGGTGTAGGCCAGGTCGCCGCTGGCGTGACCGAAAGCGTTGGTGGTCCATAAGTTCAGCGGGTCGGTGTGCAGGGCGTGCCCGGTCCAGGCGATCTGCCAGACGAAATAGAGCGGATCACCGAGATCCTGCGGGACGGTGGACGCC
>CALMAR010000076.1 GCA_937859855.1 uncultured Kineosporia sp. | reverse complement strand
GGCGCGCCCCGGGCCGGCTCGGCCATGGGGCCGGGGCCGGTGGGGCCAGACCCGCGCCCCGGGCCTGGCACCCGGGCGGGGGCGGAAGGCAGGTGCGCTGGTCGTCCTGGTCGGTGGCGAGCTGGTGCTGTACGTGGAGCGCGGTGGCCGCTCCCTGTTGTCGTGGACACAGGAGCCGGCTCAGCTGCGCAGTGCCGCCGATGCGCTGGCGCTGGCCGTCCGGGAGGGGGCGCTGGGGCGGCTCACGGTGGAGCGGGCGGACGGATCAGGAGTGCTGCTGGGTGACCATCCGCTGGCCGATGCGCTGGAGGCGGCCGGATTCCGGGCCACTCCGCGAGGTCTGCGCCTGCGCGCCTGATCCGCCTTCAGGGGGCAGCATGGGAGCGTGCCCGAGGGAGACGTGGTCCTGCGAACTGCCCGGCGTCTGCATGCTGCTCTGGCCGGCCGGGTGCTGACTGTGAGCGACTTCCGCTGGCCCAGCCTGGCCACGGTGGACCTGCGCGGACGCGAGGTCAGCCAGGTCACTGCCATGGGCAAGCGGCTGCTGATCCGCTGCGACGGCCTGACTGTGCACAGTCACCTGCGAATGGATGGCTCCTGGCACGTGTACCGCACCGGCTCCCAGCCTCAGCGCCGGCTCCGCAACATCCGGGTGATTCTGGGCAACGAGCAGTGGTCGGCCGCAGGAGAGCACCTCGGCGAGCTCGACGTCGTCGCCACCGACCGGGAACACGAATTCGTCGGGCACCTGGGCCCAGACATCCTGACCGAGGAATTCGACGCCAGCGCCGTCGCCGCGACCATCGCGGAGAACGGGCAGCGCGCGATCGGCGACCTGCTGCTGGATCAGCGAGTGCTGGCCGGGATCGGGACGTTCTACATGAGCGAAGGCTGCTTCGTGGGCGGGATCAACCCATGGACCCCGGCCAGCCGGATCCGGGATCCGCAGCGGCTGATCGACCGCATCCAGCTGATGATGCGGGCCAATCTGGGGCGCGCTATTCAGTCCACTACAGGCGACATCCGCAACGGCCAGCGCGAGTACGTGCATTCGCGCTCGGGCCGGCCCTGCCGCCGTTGTGGCACCACGATCCGGGTGGCGCCGCTGGAGGTTGGTAGTCACGAACGAGTCGTGTTCTGGTGCCCCTACTGTCAGCCCGGAGCTGTGCCGACTGACAGCGGCCAGCCCATGCGCCCGCTCGGCTCCGGGCCCCGGAAGAATCGGAGCGGCTACCGGCGCTGATCCACCATGGGACGGGACAGCGACGGGTGCGGAACCTGCGAGACCGCGAAATCTTTCAGGCCGCGCCCGCCAGCTCGCCTGCCAAGTCGTCCGGGACAGTGTCCGGGACGCGCACGGCCGGACCAGGGATCAGCCCTTCAGCAGTTGCGACCCTGGAGCTGACCTCCATCAGCACAGAGGACAACGGCACCTCAAGGGCCCCGCAGATCGAGGCCAGCAACTCCGACGACGCTTCCTTCTGGCCGCGCTCGACCTCGCTCAGATAACCCAGGGAGACCCGCGCCACGGACGACACCTCGCGCAGGGTGCGGCCCTGCTGGCGCCGGGCATCTCGGAGCACGTCGCCGATCTCCTGCCTGAGTAGAACCACAGCACGCCCTCCCTTCCCGGGTCGTCCGAGTGTCGCACCGTTCCGAGCGTCCGCACCGGCGGCTGCCACACCATCTTGCGCCTGAACCATTACAGATGTGTGGCCGAACTGTCGCTGTCCGCCGATATCGGCGGATTGAGCGCCAGCCTGAAGCACCGCCTGCGGCGCCCCTGGCAAAGCCGGCAATCTCCGGCGCCACTCATCCACGGTACCCCGGGGCACTGTGATCCGACCGGCAGGCGGACCCGGCGCGGCGGCGGATGGTCTGCCGGTGGATCCATGCAATTCGTCGGGTGGCATATGCGGTTCAACGGTCGCGGGCACCGGCCTGTTCCGGCGCGTCCGGGGTCTGGTCTGTGCCCGGGGGAACGAGTCATCAGTGCTCAGCTTCACCGCTGAGAGCCAAAGCCAGCAGCTGGAGCGCCCGCTGAACCGATCGAGCCCTTACCTGTGATCGTCCGCCCGCCAGCTGCAGGCCAGCGGATGCGATGCCGCCGTCCGGTCCGGCCACGGCGATGAACGCCGTCCCAGCCGGGACGCCGTCCTGCGGTCCCGGACCAGCCACCCCGGTGGTGGCCACGCCCCAGTCGGCCTCCAGCAGGGTGCGGACTCCGGATGCCATCTGAGCGGCAACACCGGGATCGGCCGGGCCGGTCGCCGCCAGCTGCGCGACGTCAACGCCCAGCACCCGGGACTTCAGATCGGTCGCGTAGGCGACGACGCCCCCGCGCAGCACCACCGAAGCACCGGGCATCTCGACCAGGGCGGCCGTGAGCAGTCCACCAGTCAGTGACTCGGCCATCGCTACGGTCTGGCCTCGTTCGCTCAGAGCTGAAATCACCTGCGAGGCCAGCTCGGCTGGGGCCGGGTCCGGCACTGGCAGGGACATCGCGACTCAGCCCGCCGTTGACGACGGCGAAGAAGGCGGCGGCGATGCGGCCGCCCGAGCCCCCTGACCGCCGGATCGGTCGGCCGCCGCCCGGGCCACGCGCTCGGCCGCCGCCCTGGCCACTCGGCTCGCCTCCTGCCGGGCCTCCTGACGGACATCCTGCCGTGCCTTCTGCCGAGCCGCCGTGCGCTCACTGACCCGGCGCAGCTGCACTCCCTGGACCGCGTAGTCGATCCCGGTGCCAACGGTGAGCACCACCGCCACCACCATCGCCACCACCGCGACCGGCCGCAGCACCGAGGGCAGCGGCGCGACGTACAGCGTGATGGCCAGCGCCTGAGCCGCGGTCTTGATCTTGCCGCCCCGTCCGGCCGGCATCACCCCGTGCCGGATCACGATGAACCGCATCAGCGTGACCAGCACCTCGCGCAGCAGCACCAGGATGGTCACCCACCACCACAGCTCGCCCAGCACCGACAGCGCGATCAGTGCGGCACCAACCAGGGCCTTGTCCGCGATCGGATCGGCGATCTTGCCCAGATCGGTGATCAGGTGCCAGCGCCGGGCCAGTTCGCCGTCCACCCGGTCGGTGGCCATGGCCAGCACGAACGAGGTCACCGCGGCCAGCCGCCAGCCGGCCTGATGCCCGTCCCGCTGCAGTAGCAGCGCGATGAACAACGGAACCAGCGCAAGCCTGGTCAGGGTCAGCGCGTTGGCGATGTTCCAGTTGCTCGGCCGCACGGAGACGTGGCGGTCCCGCACAGGCCGAGGAGCTGCGCCCGCACTCACCGCAGCTTCGGGTCCAGCGGTTCGGCGATCAGATCCGCGCCAGCACAGCCGGTCACCCGGGCAGTGACGAACTGGCCGATCTTGGCGTGGGTATCCGGCAGCATTGTGATGCCGTCGACCTCGGGGCCCTGATGAGCGCTGCGGCCCACCGCGATCGAGGGGTCCTCCTCGTCGGTGCCCTCGATCAGCACCTCGACCAGCTCACCGATCCGTTCCTCGGCCCGCTGGGCCACCAGTTCCTCGGCCAGGTCGCGGATCCGGGCGACCCGGGCATCGATCACCGGCTGAGCCAGCTTGCCGTCCAGCCCGGCGGCCTCGGTGCCGTCCTCGTCGGAGTAGCCGAACACACCGATCACGTCCAGCCGGGCCGCCTCCAGGAAGGCGGCCAGCTCGTCGACGTCGTCCTCGGTCTCGCCGGGGAAACCGACGATCACGTTGGAGCGGATTCCGGCCGCTGGGCTGATTGCCCGGATCCGGTCCAGCAGGTTCAGGAAGTCGGTGGTGCCGCCGAACCGGCGCATCGCCCGCAACACGCGGTTGGAGGCGTGCTGAAAGGACAGATCGAAGTAGGGCGCTACTCCCGCAGTGGCGGCGATGGCCTCCAACAGGCCGGGGCGCAGTTCGGCCGGCTGCAGGTACGACACCCGGACCCGGCCGATCCCGTCCACCGCGGCCAGCTCCGGCAGCATCGTCTCCAGCAGCCGCAGATCCCCGAGGTCCTTGCCGTAGGAGGTCGAGTTCTCACTGACCAGGAACAGTTCAGTCACATCCCGTTCGGCCAGCCAGCGCGCCTCGGTCAGCACCTCAGCCGGGCGACGGGACACGAACGCTCCCCGGAAGGCGGGGATCGCGCAGAACGCACAGCGGCGATCGCATCCGGACGCCAGCTTCAGGGGAGCCCAGGGCCGGCCATCAAGCCGCCGCCGGAGCACCCGGGGCCCACTGGCCGGAGCCAGCCCCTCGGGCAGGTCGGGCAGGTCGGTGACACCAGCCGGAGCCGGGGACAGGTTCGCGCGGCGAGCCGCGGGTGCCAGCGGCAACAGGGTGCGCCGATCCCGCGGCACGTGAGAGGCCGGGCGCTCGCCGTGCAGGATGGCGGCCAGGGTGGACGAAAGGGTGGCATAGGAGTCGAAGCCGAGGACGGCGTCCGCCTCGGGTAGTTCGGCCGCAAGTTGCTCCCCGTAGCGCTCAGCCAGGCAGCCGACCGCCACCACAGCCTGGGTCCGGGCGCCGTCGCGACCGGCACCGTCGCGCAGATCGGCCGTTTCCAGGAGCGTGTTGATCGAGTCCTGCTTGGCCTGCTCGACGAAGCCGCAGGTGTTGATCACCGCCACATCGGCGTCGGCGGCCTGGTCCACCAGTTGCCAGCCTGCCGCCTCCAGTCGCCCGGCCAGCTCCTCGGAATCAACCTCGTTACGAGCGCAGCCGAGGGTGACAACAGCGACGGACCGGGGGGAAACCACACACCCAGCTTACCGGCCTGGACCTCACCCGCCGGGCGCTGCTGAGCCGGACCAGGCGTCCATGCGCGCGGGCCCGAATCAGGTTGCGGGGCGAACCCCGCCTGAGCACGATGACCGGTGTGAGCGACCAGCCTCAGCGGTGGAGCCAGGCCGTCGTTTTGCCCGACATGTGGCTCGATCCGGATCTGGATCCCCGCAACAGCGCGGGCCTGAGTCCGGACGGCGAACTGGCCACGCTGCAGGACTACCTGAGCAGCTACCGGATGACTCTGCTGATGAAGTGCGAGGGGCTGGACGCCGAGCAGCTGGCCCGGCGGTCGGTGCCACCCTCGACCATGTCGTTGCTCGGATTGCTCCGCCATCTCGCCGAGGCGGAGCGGAGCTGGCGCAGCTGGATCCTTCCCGGGGAGCCGGTACCGAAGCTCTACGGCCCGGGCGACGCGGCCTTCGACGCAGCCGTGGCCGACCCGCAGGCCTGCGCCGCCGCCGCGACGCCCGGGCCGCCGTTCGGGGGCGGGCGCACGTCGCCTTCCTGCACCCTGAGCCGCCGCGGCGTGACGTCCCCACACAGGAACGGCACGTCTGAGCCGGGCGAGCGCGCCGTCTTGCTTGCTGAGCGCCGCGTCGTGCAACGCGCGCAGGCGAATCCAATCGTCGTCGCCGATCTTGCGCGCCACCTTTTTGGCTTTGTCGCGCAGCGCGCCGAGCAGCGAGTGCATGCGCTCGACGTCGTGCGGGTGC
>CALMAR010000075.1 GCA_937859855.1 uncultured Kineosporia sp. | reverse complement strand
CCGGGACGGCGGCGCCGCGGCCATGCCAGGCGATCCGGGTCCTGGGCGATCCAGCTCGCCGCCGACCGGCGTGGCCGGTGTGCTGGGCCGGATCCCGCCCGCGTCCCAGCTGCACCCGCAGATCCGGATCGATCGCGTCGACGGCCTGCTGGGCCGGCATTGGGTGGTCACCATTCCTGGAACGGCCGGGCTCCGGGCGGCCGGTGGGACGAGCCCGTTCGACGCCGCCGGTGCGGCCGGGGTGGCGGCCCCGCAGCGGCACGCCGGGATGGACGCTGTGCTGAAATCCATGCGTGCGGTGAGGATTCCGCCGAACGAGCCGGTGCTGCTGGCCGGACATTCCCAGGGCGGCATGATCGCAGCGGCGCTGGCGGCCGATCCGGCGGTGACTTCGGAGTTCTCGATTACGCAGGTGCTCACGGCCGGCTCGCCGATCGGGGAGACACCGATCCCCGGCAACGTCAGGGTGTTGTCCCTGGAGCACACCGACGATCTGGTGCCCAAGCTCGACAGCGCGCAGAACCCGGACTCGGCGCACTGGACCACGGTGTCGGCCCGGGCCATGCCCAGTGATGAGAATCCGCTGGCCGCGCACGATCTGAGCCGATATGAGCAGACCGCGGCCCTGGTCGACGCCAGTGACGACGCGTCGATCGCCGACTGGCGTTCCAGTGCGCAGGGTTTCCTGAGCGGCGACGGGCGGACCGCCACCAGCTGGACGATCCCGGTGATCCGCGCCCCGGCTCCCGTTCCCGCGGATCAGCGCTGAATGGCGCCGCGATCGATCGGAGCGGGGCGCTCAGCGCCGTCCAGAAGAGTGCTTCAGTGTGCGAGAAGGCTGAGTTCGAAGCTGTATCGGGAGGCGGCGTAGATGTGGGTACCGAATTCGACCGGGGTGCCGTGGTCGTCGTAGGCCAGCCGCTGCATGGTCAGCAGGGCCGCCCCCCGGGTCTCGCCCAGCTGCCGGGCCTCGTCGGCGGTGGCCGAGCGGGCTCCGATGGTCTGGTGGGCTGCGTGCAGCTGGATCCCGGACGCTCGCATCAGCTGATAGAGCCCGCGCTCCTGCAGCGCCGGGGTGGGCAGCTCGACCATATCGGCGGGGATGTAGTTGCACATCCGCGCGATCGGTTGCTCCGAAGCCGAGCGCAGCCGGATCAGCCTGATCACCGGCGTCCCAGCCGGAACCGCCAGCTCGGCGGCGGCGTCCTCCGGTGCCGGGATCACTTCGTTGGTCAACACCACCGTTGCCGGGCGCATCTGCCCGGCCGCCAAGTCGTCGTACAGGCTGGTCAGTTCCAGCGGGCGCCGGACCTTCGGCTGCACCACCCGGGTGCCCACCCCCCGCCGCCGAACCAGTAGCCCTTTGTCCACCAGGTACTGCATAGCGCGGCGCAGCGTAGGCCGGGACAGACCAAGTTCGTCGGCCAGGGACAGCTCATTGTCCAGCCGGGTTCCAGGCGGCAGCTGCCCACTGTCGATGGCCTGCTCAAGGATCTGCGCCACCTGAAAATACAGTGGCACCGGACTCCTTCGGTCCAGTGTGATCAGGCTGAGCACGGCGTTGCCCGGTCCAGCCAGGCGCGCTGGACTGCTGGCAGGTGTGACCACTTGGTCATCATGACAGCACTAAGTGACATACACACAAGTAAGAATGTAAGGACAAAGTCTTGACGCCCCGTTCTCACGCCGGTTACATGTCGCTGTGACGGAAGGGCGCGACGGCACGACTCAGCAATCAACGGAGGGCATGTCCCCGTGACGATCATCGAACACTGGATCGGCGGCAAGATCACGGCCGGAGCGTCCACCCGCACGTCCGCGGTCTGGAATCCGGCCACCGGTGAGCAACAGGCTGAGGTCCTGCTGGCCACCCCCGCCGACATCGGCGAAGCGGTCTCGGTGGCCGCGGCGGCCTTCGAGGAGTGGTCCCAGGCGTCGCTGAGCAAGCGCACCAAGATCCTCTTCGCCTTCCGCGAGCTGGTGAACAAATACCAGGACGACCTGGCCGCGATCATCACCAACGAGCACGGAAAGGTGCTCAGCGACGCCAAGGGCGAGGTTCAGCGCGGCCTCGAAGTGATCGAATTCGCCTGCGGCATACCGCAACTGCTGAAGGGCGAATTCTCCGACCAGGTCTCTGCCGGGGTCGATCTGTTCTCCTTCCGCGAGCCGCTCGGCGTGGTGGCCGGCATCACCCCATTCAACTTCCCGGCCATGGTCCCGATGTGGATGTACCCGATCGCCATCGCCTGCGGGAACACCTTCATCCTCAAGCCCAGTGAGCGCGATCCGTCGGCGTCCCTGTTCGTGGCCCAGCTCTGGCAGCAGGCCGGGCTGCCTGACGGCGTCTTCAACGTCGTTCACGGAGACAAGGAATCGGTCGACGCCATCCTGGACAACTCCGGCATAGCCGCGGTGAGCTTCGTCGGCTCGACCCCGATCGCCAAGTACATCCACCAGCGCGGAACCGCGAACGGTAAACGGGTACAGGCGCTCGGCGGGGCCAAGAACCACGCCATCGTGCTTCCCGACGCCGATCTGGACTTCGCCAGCGACCACCTGGTCGCGGCCGGTTTCGGGTCGGCGGGCGAACGGTGCATGAGCATTTCGGCCGCGGTCGCCGTTGGTGGCGCCGGCGACGCCTTGGTCGAGATCGTGTCCCAGAAGGCCCGCGCGGTGAAAGTAGGCAACGGGCAAGACAAGTCGAGCGAAATGGGCCCGGTGGTCACCGCCGCCGCCCGGGACCGGATCGTCGGCCTGATCGGCAGCGGCGAACAGCAGGGAGCCAGCCTTCCGGTGGATGGCCGCGGTCTGGTGGTCGAAGGTTACGAGAACGGCTTCTTCGTCGGTCCCACCGTGATCGACGGGGTCACGCCGGAGATGGACGTCTACCGGGAGGAGATCTTCGGCCCGGTGCTGTCGGTGCTACGAGCCGGCACGGTGGACGACGCGATCGCGCTGATCAACTCCAACCCCTACGGCAACGGCACCGCCATCTTCACCTCCAGCGGCGAGGCGGCCCGGCGGTTCCAGCGCGGAGTCCACGTCGGCATGATCGGGATCAACGTGCCGGTCCCGGTGCCGATGGCCTACTACTCCTTCGGGGGGTGGAAGGACTCGCTTTTCGGCGACAATCACATCAAGGGCCCAGATGGCGTCTCGTTCTACACCCGCGCCATGGTGGTCACCGTCCGGTGGCCACACGTCGACCACGCGGCCGGAGCCAGCATGCACTTCCCGACCTCCAGCTAGCCCGCCGTCTGGCCGGTGGAATCGCGAGCGATAGGGGTGGCCGTCCAGCGACCGCCGGTCAACGAAGGAGCAACGCATGCACGGCATTCGACTGTCTGCGGCCCCTATCTCGTGGGGAATCTGTGAAGTACCTGGCTGGGGTACGCAGCTGCCCGCAAGCCGGGTATTGCCAGAGATGCGCAGCCTTGGACTGGACAGCACTGAACTCGGGGCTCCCGGCTTCCTCCCGCACGACCCCGGCCCGCTGGCGGCTGTCCTCGAGCAGTACGGCATGACCTTGGCCGGCGGATTCGTCCCGCTGATTCTTCACGATCGGCTCCGGCGGGACGAGAGCCTTGCCCAAGCTGAGCGCACGGCCAAGCTCTTCGCTGCCTGCGGCGGCGATCGATTCATAACGGCGGCAGTGATGGACCAGAAATGGTCGCGGCCGATCCGGCTGGACGATACTCAGCTGGCCGAACTGGCCGATGGTCTTACGGCGGTGGACGAGATCTGTGATCGGCACGGCCTGGTCCAAGCCCTCCACCCGCACGTCGGCACCGTGGTCGAAACCGCGGAAGATGTCGAACGTGTTCTGGAGGCGAGCGACGTGCGATGGTGCCTTGATACCGGCCATCTCGCCATCGGCGGGTTCGACCCGGTCACCTTCGCTCGTGACGCTGGCGACCGGGTGGCGCACGTGCACCTGAAGGACGTCGACCTCGCTATCGCTCAACGGGTCTCCACCCGGCAGACCCCGTTGCTGCGCGCCGTCCAGGAAGGCTTGTTTCGGGTACTCGGAACCGGCGATGTCGCTGTTGGCGAAGTGATCACGGAGCTCGACCGGCGAGGGTACAGCGGCCGATACGTGCTGGAGCAGGACATCGCCATCACCGCGGAGGTACCCCTGCCCGGGACCGGTCCCGTTGATGATGTCCGAGCCTGTATGACGTACCTCAGCCAAGAATTCGGCCAGGTCGCATGACCGGGTTGGAGTTGCTCACGGTGGGCCGGATCGGCGTGGACCTGTACCCGGAGCAGTCCGGAGTGCCCCTGGGCGAAGTCACTTCATTCGCCCGATCGCTGGGCGGCACGGCCACCAACGTCGCGGTGGGTGCGGCCCGGCTCGGCCATCGCACAGCCGTGCTGACCAAGGTCGGCCCGGACGGATTCGGTGACTACGTCCGAAAAGCACTGACTGGCTTCGGGGTCGACCCTCGGTTCGTCGGCACCGCGCCCGAACTGCTGACCCCGGTGGTGTTCTGCGCGCTGGATCCGCCGGAGGATCCGCCGCTGCTGTTCTACCGGCTGCCGATCGCGCCCGACCTCACCCTCGAGCACGACGACGTCCCCTGGGACGCCGTCCGCGACGTTCCCGTGTTCTGGGTGACCGGAACCGGTGTGTCGCAGGAGCCTTCGCGCTCCACCCATCTGGAGATGCTCCAGCACCGAGACCGGCCGGACCCGGCCAGCAACCGCTGGACCGTGCTCGATCTGGACTGGCGCCCGATGTTCTGGCCCAGTCCTGAGCAGGCCCGGGCCGAGTACGACGCGCTGCTGGAGTACGCCACCGTCGCGGTGGGCAACCGGGCCGAGGTCGAGGTGGCGGTCGGGACCTCCGAGCCGGAGGAGGCGGCCAAGCGGCTGCTGGACCGGGGGATCGAGCTGGCTCTGGTCAAGCAGGGCGGTAAGGGCGTGCTGGTGGCCACCCGGGATGGGATGAGCGTGGTCGAACCGACTCCGGTGAAGGTGGTCTGCGGGCTCGGCGCGGGCGACGCGTTCGGCGGCGCGCTGGTGCATGGCCTGCTGGAAGGCTGGAAGCCAGCCAGAATCGCTCACTACGCCAACGCGGCGGGAGCCTACGTCGCCGGTCAGCTGGCCTGCGCCGACGCCATGCCCACCCCTGCTGACCTCGAGACCATGCTGGGAGCAGCGCCGTGACCGAAGCCGTGACCGAAGCCGTGACCGAAGCCATGACGCAAGCCTTGACCGCGACCACCACCCGGACGACCGCGGGCAGCTCGAAGCACCCGGTGAGCCGGTCGATCACCGACCAGCAGTGGGACGACCTGCTCAGCACCCGGGTACTGCGCCCGGACCGGATCGCTCAGGCCTACGCCGATCGGGCCCGGCCGGTCAGCCTGGTGTCCGAACGCGGAACCATGTTCCTGATCGCGGCCGACCATCCGGCCCGGGGGGCCCTGGAAACCGGTGGCGATCCGATGGCGATGGCCGATCGGCGCAGCCTGCTCGACCGCCTGATCACCGCGCTGAGTCACCCGGACATCGATGGCCTGCTCGGCAGTCCCGACATCGTCGAGGATCTGCTGCTGCTGGGCGCGCTCGACGGCAAAGTGGTGATCGGCTCGATGAACCGGGGTGGCCTGGCCGGAGCGAGCTGGGAGATCGACGACCGGTTCACCGGCTACGACGCCCAGGCCATCGCCGACGCCCGGCTGGAGGGCGGCAAGATGCTGCTGCGGCTGGTGGACGACGACCCAGGAACGGTGCCGACCCTGCAGGCCTGCGCCGGCGCGGTCACCGATCTGGCCCGGCACGGGCTGATGGCCATGGTCGAGCCGCTGCCGTACCGCCGCAGCGACGACGGACGGCTGGTGCTGCAGCACGACAGCCGATCGCTGGCCCGGGCGGTCACCGTCGCCTCGGCGCTCGGCGTCACCAGCGCCCGGACCTGGATCAAGCTGCCCGCCTGCGACGATCCGGCCGTCGTGCTCGGCTCGACCACCCTGCCCTGCGTGGTGCTGGGCGGTGTTCCCGGGCCCGATCCGGCCGCCGACCTGGTCAAGTGGGGACGCACGCTGACCCAGCCGACCGCCCGGGGGCTCGTGGTCGGCCGAACCCTGCTCTACCCTCCGGACGGCGACGTGTTCACCGCCGTGGACGCCGCCGCGCGCCTGCTCCGGGAGGCCAGAGCCAGTGGTCCACCGGGTGCGCGGTAGCCCGGCCTGATCGAGGGAGTCATAACGTGAGCGAACGGGGCCAGCTGACCATCCAGCCCAGAGCATTGATCACGTCGAGGAATGAGCCGTGATCGCGCCTCTGTACCGCCCGTGGCTGGCCAGCACCGGCCCGCAGAACGGCGACCTGGTCGTGATCACGCCGCAGGACGCCGGCTGGCAGTACAGCGGCCTGCACGTGCTGCGGCTGGAGCCCGGCGTGATGCGAACCGTGGCTACCGGCGAGAGCGAGGTGTTCGTGCTGCCGCTGGCCGGGGGCCTGACCCTGGAGGTGGCCGATGCCAGCGCTCCGGCCAACACCCGCGCCCGCTACGGCCTGACCGGCCGGCCGTCGGTGTTCGAACAGGTCACCGACTTCGCCTACGTCGGGCGCGACAGCCTGATCCGGCTGATCAGCGCCAACGGTGCCGAGGTGGCGCTGCCCTCGGCCCGTTGCGAGCGGCATCTGGAACCGGCCTACGGTCCGGCGTCGGTGGCGGCGGTCGAAGTGCGCGGGGCCGGCCCGGCCACCCGGCAGGTCACCAACTTCGGCACTCCGGGGGTCTGGGATCATGCCGAGCGGCTGATGGCCTGCGAGCTGATCACGCCGTCCGGTAACTGGTCCAGCTATCCGCCGCACAAGCACGACCAGACCGATCCCTGCACCGTGGTGAACGAGGAGATCTACTTCTTCAAGATTGCCGGGCCGGATGGAATCACCCCCAGCCGTGAGGGTTTTGGCCTGCACCGCACCTTCACCGGGCCGGAGCACGAGCAGGCCGGGCTGGCCGAGATCGACGCGACCGTCGAGGTCCGCGACGGCGACGCGTTCTGCATCCCGTACGGCTATCACGGACCCTGCGTGGCTGCTCCCGGCTACGACATGTACTACCTGAACGTGCTGGCCGGCCCGGGGCCGGAGCGATCCATGGCGTTCTGTGACGATCTGGCGCACGCCTGGGTCCGGGACAGCTGGGCCGCGATGGCGCCCGATCCGCGTTGCCCGGTCACCAGTGCCGATGGCCGGGTGAGTAGTGACCGGCTGACCGAAACCCTTGCTGCCGCAATGGAATGAACCACCGATGAAGGAGCGCGCCCGACCATGACCATGACCCAGCCCGGCCCCGCCGGGATCCGCGGTACGGCCACGGTCCGGCTGACCACGGCTCAAGCCCTGGTGCGCTGGATGCTGGCGCAGCGCTCGGAGTTGCTGGACGGTACCGAGGTGCCGCTGTTCGCAGGGGTTTTCGGTATCTTCGGGCACGGCAATGTGCTCGGACTGGGCACCGCCCTGCACGACGTGCGCCACCAGCTGCCGACCTATCGCGGCCATACTGAGCAGGGGATGGCCCTGGCTGCGATCGGCTACGCCAAGGCGATGGATCGGCGTCAGGTGATGGCGGCGACGTCATCGGTCGGGCCGGGCGCGCTGAACATGGTCACCGCCGCCGGGCTGGCCCACGCCAACCGCCTACCGGTGCTGCTGCTGCCCGGCGACACGTTCACCGGGCGGGCAGCGGATCCGGTGCTGCAGCAGGTCGAGCACTTCGGGGACCCGACGGTCTCGGTGAACGACGCCTTCCGCGCGGTCAGCCGGTACTTCGACCGGATCGTCCGGCCCGAGCAGCTGGTCTCGACCCTGCCCCAGGTGGCCCGGGTGCTGACCGATCCGGCCGACGCCGGTCCGGTGGTGCTGGCGCTGCCGCAGGACGTGCAGGCCGAGGAGTTCGACTTCCCGGCGGCGATGTTCGAGCACCGGGTGCACCGGGTGCCCCGGGCCCGCCCGGACCAGCTCGATGTCGCCGAAGCGGCCGCCCTGCTGCGAGCCTCGCGGCGTCCGGTCATCGTCGCCGGCGGAGGAGTGCGGTACTCCGGTGCGGCCGCCGCAGTGCTCACCTTCGCTCACGATCACGGCATCCCGTTGACTGAAACTCCTTCTGGCCGGACGCTTTTTCCCAACGATGACGAGCTGTACGCCGGTGCGGCCGGGATCATCGGCAGCGCCAGTGCGAACACCGTTGCCGGGCGGGCCGATCTGGTCCTGGCGATCGGAACCAGGCTGCAGGACTTCACCACCGCGTCGTGGACGGTGTTCGACCCGATGGCGCACGTGGTCACCGTGAACGCGGCCCGCTTCGATGCGGTCAAGCACGGGGCGCACGCGGTGACCGGTGATGCCCGGGCCTGCCTGGCCGACCTGGACGCCGCTGTGGCCGGCTGGACGTCCGAGCCCGGCTGGGCGCAGGTCGCCGCGACCGAACGGGCCAGCTGGGACGCGCACATCGATGAGCTCCGGGCCGGCACTGCCCCGGGCGGCGCCCTGAGCTATGCCGAAGTGGTGGGCGTGGTCAACGAAGCCAGCGGACCGGACGACTACGTGGTCACCTCGTCCGGCGGGATGCCGGGTGAGCTGATCGGCGGCTGGCGTACGGTGCCCCGGGTTGTCACCGACGACGGCCCGGCGTCCGGCTCGACCATGGACATGGAGTACGGCTTCTCCTGCATGGGCTACGAGACGGCCGGGCCATGGGGGGCGGCGATCGCCCGGGCCCGGACCCATCCGGATGGGGTGGTCACGACGCTGATGGGCGACGGCTCGTACCTGATGCTCAATTCGGATCTGTTCTCGGCCGCCTTCGCCGGGCACGGCTTCGTGGCGGTGGTCTGCGACAACGGCGGCTACGCCGTTATCCACCGGCTGCAGACCAATCAGGGCGCGGACGGGTTCAACAACCTGTACGTGGACTCGTTCGGCCCCGGCTCGGCTCCCGGCGGCGTCCGAGTCGATTTTGCCGCGCACGCAACCGCTTTGGGCTGCATCGTGGAGGACGTCGCGGCCGGATCATCGGCGGCCGGCCTGCGCGCCGCCTATGCCCGGGCCAAAGCGGCCGCGGCCGCTCAGCGCCGTCCCGCTGTGGTGGTCTGCCGGGTGGATCCGTCGACCTGGACCGAGTCCGGAGCCTGGTGGGAGGTCGGGGTGCCTGCCTCACTGTCCGGCCGGGCCAGCTACGAGCAGAACAAGGCCACCCAGCTCCGCTGGCTCGCCTAGGCGCCACGCCGAGCGGTCAGTAGTAGAGGTGGTGGAAGAGAGCCTGCAGCGCTTTGAGATATCCGGCGGGCCAATCGGACTGCTTCGACGGATCGGCCGTGGCCGCGCCGGACTTGCCGCCGATCACACCGTCTCCGCGGATGATGAACTTCTTGTCGCCGGTGATCAGTGCCAGCTTCACCTCGCTGCTCTTCTGCGAGCCACACCGCGATGACCAGCCGGCCGCGATCTCGGCCACGCCGTCCTGATTGAGGTCCCGCACCAGCAGCGAATTCTTGGTGAAGCCGGCCGTGCCACCGGCCCGGCACTGCGGCAGGGTGGGCTCGCGCAGGCCTCGCAGCGTGTCCGGCTTGTCAGTGTCGAGCCGGGCCACGTGGATCACCGTAAGAGCGGTGTGCCCATGGGTCAGCGTCTTACGCGTGGTCACGACCAGGTTGCTGCCGTTCTTGTCGTTCCAGGTCCAGCCCTCGACCACCGAGCCACCGCCCTTCTGCCCGGCTTTGGCCAGCAGGCGCCCGGCCGTACTGGAGCTGACCTCGGTCAGGTTCTTCGGTCGTTGGCCGCCGAAGCTGGCCTCGGCCGCGCTCGCACCGGTCAATGCCGTGGTGGACGGGGTCGCGCCGGCCTTGTGGGCGTCCTTGCCACCTCCTCCGGCCAGCAGCAGCAGGGCGATGACCACCACGACCAGTACGCCGGCCCCGCCCGCCAGCAGGATCCGCGGGTCGCCCGGCCAATGCCAGGGGTGATCCGCCGCTGGTTCGAGCTGGGGCGGTTGCGCTTCGAAAGGGGCCGCCCCCGGCCTCCCGGGGTACGAAGCCTGATCGGGCCGATCAGCTGCCCGGGTCCCGGCCTGGCTCGGGATCGGGCCGGTGATGATGCCCTCGGGAGCCGACTGGGTGAAGGTGGCGAAAATGTCGTCGGCGTCCAGCGCTTGGGTGGGGGACCCATCCGGATCGCCAGCCGTCCCGTTGACCCGGAGCTGTGCGTCCTGCCCGTCCTGCGCGTCCAAGCCGGACGACGAGCCGGCCTGGTCCGGGTCCTGCTTCACCGAGGGGGTCGCGGTCCAGCGCGGGCGAGGCGGTGCGGGCGACGACGGCGCAGTGGAGGCCCGGCTCAGCTTGAGCCCGGGATGCCGGAGGCCGCCAGCCCCGTTGGACTGCTCAGCCCGCGGCGGTGCCAGCGCCGCATCGGGCGATGAGCCGGAGGCCGAACCGGAGGCAGTCGATCTGGGCGGCTCCGGCGGCTGGGTCCACCAGGGTCCCTGCTCGTCGTCCACGGGCGGCTCCGGCTCCTCACCGTTTCGTTACCAACTCGTTCGAGGCGATCCTGCCACGGACCTGGACAGCTGCACTCCATGGAGAACCTCTGATCTCCGGCCCATCCTGGGCAAGGTCATCACATGTTCACCCGCTGCTCAACTGCCCCCGGTGATCTGCCGATCTTCAGCAGGTGGAGCCAGCGCGTGATGCCACGAGTTCGCGCAGCCCGCGTCGGCGGCGGTCGTTTCGCCCGTCCGTCCTGTTCACCGGTGCGGCGGGCGCGGCGCTGGCCACCCTGATCATCGCCATCACTCTGCTGCTGGCCGGCGCCAGCACCCTGATCTGGGCGATCCCAGCCGGCCTGCTGACCGGTGCGGCCCTGACCGCACTGTTCTCGTGGCGGCTGGCGCTGCCCCTGCGCCAGATCGAGCGGCTGTCCGACCTGGCTGATCAGGCCGAGAAGCTTGCTCACCGGCTGATGGTGCGGGCCGCGCACCGGCCGTCGTCCCAGCCCCAGGAAGGAACCCGGCGCGAACTGCAGCCGGCCGGCCGGCCCGACCCCAGGCGCACGCTGACCCGGGTGCTCAACCAACTGATGCACGCCCTGCACGCAGAACGCCGCTACCGCGCGATCGTGGACGCCACCGGCGACGTGGTGCTGCTGCTCGACCCGCTCGGCCAGATCGCGCTGGCTTCCCGGTCGGTCGAGGCGGTGGCCGGGTTCTCCCCGGCGGAGCTGACCGGCCAGCCGCTGGCCCGCTACGTGCACGCCAGCGACCTGGAGGAGCTGCTGAATCTGCTCGAGGCGGCTGACGCCCGGGCCCAGCCCGAAGGTCAGGCGGCCCGGCCCCGGCTGCGGCTACGAGCGGCGAACGACTCCTGGCGGGTGCTCGAATGGACGGTCTCGCCCTGGCCGGCCGGTCAGGCCGGAAGCATGCTGCTGACTGGCCGGGATGTCACCGAGCGGGTCGCACTGCAGCAGGAGCTGGTGCATCAGGCCCAGCACGACGGGCTGACCGGCCTGCCGAACCGGATCGCGCTGATCGCCCGGCTGTCGGAACTGGCCGCCCAGGCCTCATCGGCCCGCCCGGCCGCCGTCCTGATGATCGACCTGGACCGGTTCAAGCTGATCAACGACAGTCTCGGTCATTCGATCGGCGACGAGCTCCTGGCCCAGGTAGGAGCTCGGCTGAGTTCGGTGATGCGGCCCAGCGACATGCTGGCCCGGCTGGGCGGGGACGAGTTCGCGGTGGTGATCCAGACCAGTGGGCTGGACGGTGCCCAGCTGGTGGCCCAGCGGCTGACCAGCCAGCTGGAGGACCCCTTCCTGGTCGGGGGCGCCCAGCTCAGCGTGCAGGCCTCGATCGGGATCGCGATCAGCCATCACAGCGCCCGGAGCCAGTCGCCCGATTCAGCCACCCTGCTCAGCGAGGCGGACATCGCCATGTACCGGGCCAAGCGGTCCCGATCGGCCTGCGCCGCCTTCGAGCTGGAGCTGGACCAGGCCACGGCCCGGCGCCTGGAGCTGTGCGACGAACTGCGCGCCGCGATCGAGGCCGGCCAGCTGGTGCTGCACTACCAGCCGATCATCGACATCCGGCAGGCCCGGGTGGCCGGACTGGAGGCGCTGCTGCGCTGGCAGCACACCCAGCGCGGGCTGCTGCTGCCGGCGGACTTCCTGCCGCTGGCCGACGAGACCGGCCTGATCGGCCAGCTCTCCCGGGCCGTGCTGGACCAGATGCTCGGGCAGTTGAACGAATGGATCGAGCAGGGCTGGAAGTTGCCGATCTCCATCAACCTGTCACCGAGCTGGCTGCAGCAGGACGACGTGGCGGCCGAGATCGACCAGGCGCTGGTGCGGCACGGCGTTCCGGCTCAGCTGCTGCGGGTGGAGATCACCGAGGCCGCCCTGCTCACGGCCAATCCGGGGCGGAGCGGGGCTACCCTGCGGCGGCTGCACGAGATGGGAATCCAGCTCACTCTGGACGATTTCGGCGCCGGGCTGTCGTCGATGACGCATCTGCGCACGCTGCCGATAGATCAGCTCAAGGTCGACCGCACCTTCGTGGCGACCATGGTCGGTTCACGCCAGGACGCCGTCATCGTCCGGGCCGCGATC
Organism: uncultured Kineosporia sp.; assembly: GCA_937859855.1. The sequence goes on along the minus strand of CALMAR010000075.1, from coordinate 3,608 downwards.
GGGCTCGGGCACGACTTGGGCTTCAGTGTCGTGGCCGAGGGGATCGAGGACGCGGACACGCTGGCCCGGGTGATGGGGGCTGGCTGCTCACTGGCCCAGGGGCACTACTTCGCCGCGCCGATGCCGGCGGAGCGGGTGCTGGGCTGGATCCAGCCGCTCATCCCAGCCGGCGTCGGGGTCCCTGGCTGAATCGGGCTATTCGCCGTCCGGCAGGATCAGGTGCAGCACCATGCTGACGAAGCTGACCACGATGGCCGCCAGCACGGCGGTCCAGAAGAAGTGGTCGATGTGGAACTCGATGTTCAGCGAATCCGAGAGCCAGGACACCAGCTGCAGCATGAACGCGTTGATGATGAACACGAACAGGCCCAGGGTGAGCACGATCGCCGGTAGCGAGAACAACTTGATCACCGGCTTGATGAAGGCGTTCAGCACGCCGAAGATGGCCCCGACGACGAGCAGGGTCAGCACCTTCTTGCCGCCTGATCCGCCGACATGAACCCCGTTGATGACTGCTGCGGCCACCCAGATGGCCAGGGCATTGACCGCGATCTTGATCAGCACGCTCTTCACAGCCGAATCCTGTCACGACCTGCCCGCTATGCGCACCGCTCATGATCGCCAGCTCAGCCCGGCAAAGTCGGCGCAGAACCAGCAGTTTGCCGGGCTGGATCGCCGATCATGGGAAGGGCTGCTCGGCCATCGGCCAGGTGGCGCAGGGCCTGGGTGTCGAGCCAGGACTTCAGGGCCGCTTCGCTCATCGGCCGGGCGATGTGAAATCCCTGCAGCCGCTCGCAGCCCAGCGCCCTCAGCGCGTCATGGGTGGCCTGGTCCTCGACGCCTTCGGCTACCACCCGCAGTCCCAGGCCGTGCCCCAGCTCGACCGTCGATCTCACGATCACCTGGCTGTTCTCGTCGGTGTTCATCTGCAGCACGAATGACTTGTCCACCTTGAGCTCGTCCGGCTGCAGCCGCCGCAGATAGGACAGCGACGAGTACCCGGTTCCGAAGTCGTCGATCGCCAGCCGGACGCCGATCTCCCGCAGTTCGTGCAGCACCTGCATGGCTCGCTGGGGATCAGCGGTGATCGTGCTCTCGGTGACCTCGATGGTCAGCTGGTCGGCTGGCACCGCCGTGGCCAGCAGCATCCGCTTGATCCAGCGGGGCAGATCCAGATCCGACAGCAGCCGGGCGGAGATGTTGACCGCCATCGAGATGTCGTGCCCGGCCCGGTGGAGCAGGGCCAGCGTCTCCAGCGCCGACTCGACCGCGCCGCGCGACATCGGCCCGATCAGGCCGCTGCTCTCGGCCAGCGGGATGAACACGTCCGGCGTGATCACTCCGTGGTCTGGGTGCCGCCAGCGCATCAGCGCCTCCACCGCCACCACGGCGCCGGTCTCGCCGTCCACCTGGGGCTGGAAGACAAGCACGAACTCCTCGTTGTCGACCGCGGCGTGCAGGTCGCCCATCAGGCTCAGTCGCCGGACGGTGTGCTGGTCGATCTCGCTGCGATAGACCTCGATCGTGCCGCGGTGTGCCTTGGCGCGGTACAGGGCGATGTCGGCCCGTTGCATCAGCGCGTCGAAGGTACTGGCGTGATCGGGGCTGATCGCGATCCCGATGCTGCCCAGTGCGCCGATCCGCAGCCCGTCAGCCAGCACCGGCTCGTGCAGGCACTCCGCCACCTCCTGGGCGACCTCCCGGACTTCCGGGATCGAGCGTGCATTCGAGACCAGGACGGCGAATTCGTCCCCGCCCAGCCGGGCAATGGTGTGCGTGCCGGACAGCACGGTGCTCAGCCGCTTGGCCACCTCCCGGAGCAGTTCGTCCCCAACCGCGTGGCCGAGGGTGTCGTTGACCTCCTTGAAGTGGTCGAGGTCGATCAGCACGACGCCCACCATCGGGGACGCCCCGCCGGCCTGCTCTATCGCCCGCTCGGCCCGGCGGCGGAACAGCTCACGGTTCGGCAACTGGGTCAGCCCGTCGTGCAGAGCCTCGTGCTGGCGCTGGGCGGCCAGCTGGGCCGAGTTCATCACCCCGATGATCGGCAGCACCAGGAGGGGAAGCATCATCGGCGACACCACGGCGACCATGGCCGCCACCGGGGCCAGCCCGAGCAGGATCACCGACGGCAGGCTCTGGGTCGCCACCACCTCCCGGGTCACCGGCCAGAATCGCTGGCTGGTGTGCAGGCTGATGGCAGCGGCGACCGCGCCGTTGTTGACCAGGAAGAACACCGCCGCCGCGGCCAGGGCCGGCAGCAGTTCGGGCGGCTTCAGCTCGGTCCGGACGGCCAGCACCGGGGAGCCGTCGGTCAGGGCGAACACCAGCCGGGTGGCGGCCAAAGTGATCAGGTACTGGCCGATGTTGAAGATCGCTCGCACGGGCGAGCGGCGACGCAGGTCATCGGCCGCGACGGCAAGCGACTGGGCCACCAGGGCCAGGAACAGCGGCCCGGACAGGATCAGTGCCAGCACGAAGGTGGACGACACAGTGACCGTATCTATCTCACCGTCGCTGCGGGCGATCAGTAGCGGCCGCAGCTCGCCCAGGAACAGCATGAACGCCAACAGGTACATGGGCAGCATCTGGTGCGAGGCCCAGTCCACCCGGCCGATCTGCAGGATGCCGGTCCCGGCCAGGATCAAGGCCCCCGTCACTCCGACCGCGCTGACGTAGGCCGGTCCCGCGACAGCGCGCAGGGAGCCCGCGACCGCAGTGGTCACGGGCTCCGGCGATGAATCGCTCACCATGCCTTCCAGCTAAGAAGGACGGTGCTGCGGTCCATTACTGCTCCTCAAACCTTTTCGGGCCTGGTGGTTCTCACCACCACTTGTGCCCGGCTCCAACGATGGCGATCAGGGCCAGAACGGTTGCGAGCGAACTGGTTGCCCCGGTGATCAAGCGTGCCTTCATGTGGCCGTGTCCTTCCGATCGGATCCAGCGGATCTGGACTCTGATCGTGGGCAGGCCGGTTCAGGTTTTCCTATGCATGCGTTCTGAAATCACTCTCCGGCATCTCTCGATCACTCTCAGGGACTAGTTGAGGGTCATCAGAAACAGAGCCAAAACGGAACTGCCGCAACGCCTCTGGATAGTGGCGCAATCTGGGCACCGGCCGCTGAAACCGAGCCGGCACCAGCCACGGGGCGCTGAACCAGCTGCCGCAGATCCGCAGCGAAACCAGTGCCACCCCGGTCAGGATGGTCAGGTCGCCGATGCTGAAAACATTGGCCAGCGGCCAGTTTGCCGGGATGGCGAAGACGTCGCCGAGGAACCAGAGCCGAGGGTGGCTGAGCGCTTCGGTGTTGGCGTACCCATCGACGTGTACCGGTAGTCCGGCCAGTCGCAACGCAGCCGGTCGGGCGGGCAGAGTGCCCCCGTTGAGGGTGATGGTGATCCCGTTGGACGCCGCCCCGAGGCCGATCAGCCAGAGCCACGGCACCCGCATGTTCGCCCATAGGAACCATGCGGCCACCGCATAACTGCCGATATGGACCGCTTGCAGCGCCGGCCGCAGCACCGGCCCCGGGTCGGTGAAGCCCTCAATAGCAACGCCTTGGACCAGCAGGGCGCCGACCAGCAGGCCGGTGCCCTGGAGCTGGACC